>CAIJOU010000620.1 GCA_903822375.1 Candidatus Hydrogenedentota bacterium | reverse complement strand
GATTGTGTTTCGCATTACTGCAGTTGTGGCATTGTTAGGTGCTCGCCTTTTCGCTGGCTGGCTTGTTCTTCGGGCTGGTATGCGCCGTAGAAGATGGCGTTGCAGTCGATCCATTGGCCAAGCCGGCGCAGTTCCTCCGGGTCGAGATGCACGTCGCTGTGTCCGGCGCGAAGCATGGCGATGAGCCTGCTGCCCAGGGCACCGTAGAGACCGCCGGGCGGTGTCACCTGCACCTGGTTGCGCATGCCGAAACGCGGCACCAGCGCGGCCTTTGCCGTTTCGGGGTTGGTGTTGGCGCCCGCGAAATCCTTGTCTCCGCAGAGCGCCCAGTAGGACCTGTTGAACCCGTTGAGCGGCGCACCGGTAAGGTCCTTCTTGCCCTTGGGCTCGGGACCGCTGTGGCAGCGGATGCAGTGCTCGTCCAAGACCGGCTGCACAACGCGCATGTAGGAAAAGGGCTCGTTCTCGAACGCCTTCGGCGTGATCTCTGACGCGGGCCGCTGTGCTGCAAGGGGAACGCCCGGTACGGGCGCGTTCATGCGGTTCTCATGGCAGCCGACACAGGAGACCTTTTCACCAGGCTGGAGGTAGGTGACGGAACGCATCGTCTGGACGGCGAGGCCGTCCTTGTCGAGCAGTTGGAACAGGATGGGTTTCCGCGCGGGAATCGTAATGCGCACGAAACCGTCGGCCTCCACCGGAACCTCGCCCAGCACGGCGCGCCCGTTTTCCTCCGCCGCAAGACCGATGGGCGGCGCACCGCCGACAGGTGTGGACTTGGGAAAGATTTGGATTACGCGCACTTCCGCGATCGTGCCCCGGTCAATGCCGGCAAGCCCCTGATAAACATCGGCCACGAGCACTTCCCCCTGGTCCGGGGCATCTTCCGGCAGCGCGCTCGACAACGCCGGCGGTACAGGACGCGGAACGAGCGGGCAGGCGTTGGTGCTGCCGATTACCGGGTCGCGATAGATCAACTCGCGGTTACCGAACACGTCGATGAGGTAAATGCCCAACGCGTGGGGCGGGTTGGCGCCCGGTTCCCAGACCAGCGGCCAGGGGCTGTAGCCGACGAGGAAGTATTTCTCCGACAACGGCCACGGCGACTCGTAGTACTCCTTTATGTCCATGGACTCGGCCTCGGGGAACGGGACGCCTGGGGTGATGCGCGTCAGTGCTTCCTGGCCGTTGTTGCCCTTCTCGGGATCGACCACAACAATGGGGCCGGCCGCGATGGAATGGTGGGCCGCGGCTGTGAACACGATTTTGGAGCTGTTTGGGATGGGTTGGATCTGGAAGGTGCAATGCGGCTTTTCGGTCGCGTTGCCCCAAACCGAAACAGGGTTCGCGCCGTCGGGCCGCGTCGCCCAGAGCGTCTGGTGCGTGACGGCATCGCGGTCAATGTAGTCCCAACGGCTGTAGAGGACCAGGCCCGTGTTCGACACGACGGGGAACCATTCATTGGTGTCGTGAAACGAAAGGGCGCGCAGATTTCCGCCATCGGCGTCCATGCGGTGCAGCGTGTAGACGTGCCAGCGCGGACTGAACTGTCCGCCGAAACAGCGCGCATAGCCTTCGCGCCGCGTGGAGGAGAAGACGATGCCGCCGTCGGGCAGGTAGGCGGGCATGAGATCGTCGTAGGGGCCGCGCGTGATCTGCCGCAGGCCCATTCCGTCGATGTTGGCCTCATAGACGTGGTAGAAGCCCTCGTCGACGGCATTGTTCAACTGCAGCGGGTCGCATTCCTTGCCGGCGTTGTCCACAAAGGAGAACAGCATGCGGGTGGCGTCGTAGGACAGACGCGGCTCCAGAATGGAGCCCTTTTCGAGCGCGCCGTTGAAGATGTCGTGCGACGCGAACGAATATCCCGGCCTTTCCAGAATGAAGATGCCGCCGCCCGGGCGGGCGCGCCAGCCGTAGTACTGCATCACGAGGTGACTGTATGAAGTTGGAACGCGCTTGCAAAAAACCATCTTGCCGAACTGCATCAGCGGGTTATTCAGCGCGATCTGCCTGCGGAGCGCATGGGCGCGCAGATAACGGACGTTCGGTTCCTGGGTGGCGTCGGGCACGGGGCATGCCGCGCCAAGGTCTGCGGCGAGTTTCCCGGTCTTCTCCGTCACTGCGGCAATCGCGGCCTCGTAGCCCTGTGTCTCGTCGAGATTGTCCTGCTTGTGCCAGTCCCACTGGACGGCCGCCCACAGGTCCAGTTCGGGCAGGGCGCGCGAATCGGCCGCACCGAGCACCTCGTTGAATGCGTTCTGGATGCGTTCGCGGAAGGGATTGAGATCCGGAGACGCCGCTTCGCTGCGGCGCAGCCGCTCGAGTTGCGCGACACCGTTCATCCAGCCGCCCTTGTACGCGCCCGTGACAACGACGGGCAATTCACCGCCGGTCCCGTTTGGGATACGCAGCGAAAGCAGTCCGTTCTCCGAAAGGGATGCCTCTATCTGCCATGGACACGCATTGATCACGGCACCCGCAATGCCGCACGCATCCTTGTCATCGGCCAAAACGAACAGGGGCAGACTGGAGTCACTGTCGAGCACAACGCTCTTGCCCGAGCAGAGCGACTGCTCGTGCAGACAGAAATGGCGGTCAAAGCTGTACAGGTGCGGCAGGCTCGCGGCCGCCTCCACTTCCATCTCATAGGACCAGCCGTTGCGGGGCGCCTCCGAAAAGCTGTCGGACGCGCGGAAAACTGCGCCGTCCGCGTAGGTGATGACGGGGTCCCAGTGCGTCGTATCGCACGCGATGGCGTTGCGCCGGTGAACGACAAAACGGACACGGTCTCCCGCTTTAACGTCGAGGGTCAGCGCCGGCTCAAAGCCCTGCGCATCGTTCGCCTCGATTTCCTTTTGCCAAACGGTCTCCGCGTTGTGGCGGATGCTCACGCGCACGCCGTCGCCGCCGTTGGTGTCGGCCTTGAACACACTGCCCGATATGGAGACGCTGCCGTCGCGGGGAATCGTGAAACGCCGCACGCTGGACGTCTTCTCGCCGGAATGCTGCCAGTCCCTGCCGACGCGCGTCCAGTCCGGACCGGTCCAGAACGTGGACCCGTACCAAGTGTCCTTTGAATGGGCGAGTTCCTGAAAACGCGCGCCGTCATATGCACCGGCAAATTGAAACGCCCAATCGACGACGTTCACCGGGGGAATCGAAGGATTTCCGTTTGCGACGCTTGTGTTCAACAGGCACATCGCCGGTGCGGGAAGCCATTGCTGCGTCTGCTTCAGGACCAGGCCCGAATGCGGGTCGCGGACGGTCACTTCATGCGTGGTCGTTTCGCTGACCTCCACGTCCCCCTGCTGGGCGCCGAAAGACAGCAAGGCCCGGCCCTGCACCTGCTCCATCCACCCGGCCCCGCTTTGCGCCGCCATCTCGCCGAGCAGCGAAGGCGCGGCCGCGCAGGGCACCGCTGTAAAGCATGCGAGCAGGACGGGCATAAAAAGGCACAGGATCAGGCGCTTGGTCATGTTGCGGTTCTCTCCGATGAAAAGCTGCGCCATTATATAGGAATTGGGTCCCGGCTTCCCCGCACACACAGGCCGCCCGGTCGCAACCAACGGCGGTCCACATTCTTGAGTGCGCGCGGCCATGCCGCCGCTTTCGTGGCATGGGCGTCCCGCCCATGTTCCCCCGACCACGGGCAAGATGCCCGTGCCACAACGCCGGGGCATGACACCGGCGAAGAAGAGTGGCGGCATGGCCGCCGGGACGGCGGCGTCACGCAATCACACTGGGAAAGGTCCGGCTCAGAACCACTCCGGCTTGAAGTCGAGCGCGGTGCGCTCGTCTGCGGTGAGCATCTGCGCGGTGGCGATGCCGTGCGGCACGTTGTAGCCGGCGTAGCAGCGGGCGGTCTCGATCTTGCCGCGGTAGAAGTTCTCCTCGGTGCTGCCCGCGTCGAGCACCTTTTGAGCCACGACGGCCTGCATGAGCAACTGCCACGAGATGGCGAGATGGGAGAACATTTCCAGATAGGCTGTGGCGTTGCACAGGTACTGGTTCACCTTCCCGGACAGGCCGAGCATGCCCAGGTGCATGGTTGCCTGGACGACCTCATTCTGCAGGGACTCTATCTTGTCGGCCAGATCCTTGAGGGGCGCGAGCTCCTTCGCCTCGGCGATGGTCTTGGAAACCTCCGCGTTGAGCGCCTGCAGGGCCATGCCGCCCTTCATGGGCACCTTGCGCCCGAGCAGGTCGAGGGCCTGGATGCCGTTGGCGCCCTCGTAGATGGAGAAGACCTTGCAGTCGCGCAGCATCTGCGCCACGGGATACTCCTCGGAATAGCCCGAGCCGCCGTGGCACTGTATGGCGAGGCGGATGGACTCAAAGGCGGCGTCGGAACCGTAGGCTTTGCAGCAGGGCGTGAGCATTTCGAGCAGCATGTGCAGGCGCTGCTGCTCTTCCGGGTCTGTGACAGCGTGCTCCTGATCGTGCACGCGCGCGCAGTAGAGGAACAGGCCCAAACAGCCCTCAACGACTGCCCTTTGTTTCAGCAGCATGAGACGCACGTCCGGGTGCTGGATGATGGGAATCTGCGGCTCCAGCGGGTCCCTGCTGGTGATGTCACGCCCTTGAAGGCGCGTGCGGGAATACTCGAGTGCGCAGTGGTAGGCGGCCGAGGCCACGCCGACGGCTTGCATGCCCGTGAACACGCGGGCCATGTTCATCAACTCGAACATGTACCTCAGCCCGTGGTTGAGTTCGCCGACGAGCCATGCGCGGCAGTCACCCTTGTCGCCGAAGGTCAGCGAGGCGGTGGCGGAGCCCTTGAGCCCCATCTTGTGCTCGATGCCCGTCGTCGTCACATCGTTCCATTCGCCGATGCTGCCGTCGCCGTTGACGCGGTACTTGGGCACGATGAACAGGCTGAGCCCCTTGATGCCCGGAGGCGCGCCTTCAGTGCGCGCCAGCACGGCGTGGATGATGTTTTCCGTGAGGTCGTGGTCGCCGCCGGAGATGAAACGCTTGTTGCCCCGGAGCAGGTAATAGTCACCGTCGGGCGACTTGGACGCCGTGGTGGTCATGTCGCCCACCGACGTGCCCGTGTCCGGCTCGGTGAGCACCATGGTGCCCGCATACTGGCCCGCAAAAAGCTTGGCCATGTAGAGGTCCTGAAGCTCCTTCGAACCGAAGGTTTTGATCAGGTGCGCGGCGCCGTAGGTGAGGCCGAGATACATGGCCGCGGCCGTGTTGCCGCAGTTGAACAGAAAGCAGGCCAGCGCGTGGATGGTGATGGGGAACTGCTGGCCGCCGTCGTCGTAGGAAACGTTGGGGCCAATCCATCCGCCCTCGGCGCACTGCTTCCAGATCTCATGCATGGCCTTGGGCACGGCGACCTTGTGCCCGTCAAACTGCGCACCCTCCTGGTCGAATTCCTGGTAGCTGGGCCAGAACACTTCGTGGGCGAGCTGATAGGCCGTGTCGGCGGCCATGTCCAGGGTCTCGCGCGAATGGTCCTCGTAATAGGGATACTGGGTCAGTTCCTCCAGCTTCAGCACTTCGTGAAGCAGGAACTTGATGGTCCGCATATCGGCCAGTTTGTCAGGCATGTTATCTAAACCTTCTCGTTATGAGCCGTTGTCATTTTTGTACCGCAGGCGTTCCGCCTGCACTGGAAGCAAGAGCCGGCGGGACGCCGGCGCTCCCAGTGAGGGCCGCCGCGATGATTTCAGCAATGTCTTTCACTTCCGCCGCGCCGTCGCCGTTGGCCTTGGCGCCGTCCACCAGCATGGTCATGCAGAACGGGCACATGGTCGCGACGGTTTGCGCGCCGGTGTCGGCGAGTTCCTTTGCACGAACGCGGTTGATGCGCTCGCCGCTGGTTTCCTCCAGCCACATGCGACCGCCGCCGGCACCGCAGCAGAAGCCCTTGCGGCCCTCGCGCGGCACGGAAACCAGCGTCCGGCCCGCGGCCGTCAGCGCCTCACGCGGCGCATCGATGATGCCGTTGTGTCGGGCAAGATAGCAGGAGTCATGCACCGCAACCGGAGCAGAAGCGGAGCCATGCCCGTCAAGGGAAAGCTTTCCGGCGGCGACGAGTTCGCTGATAAACTCAGCATGGTGCACCACGTCATAATTCGCGCCAAAGGACGCATATTCGTTGGCGAAGGTGTTGAAGCAATGGGGGCAGGCCGTCAGGATGCGCTTGAACTCGTACATGCCGAACGTTTCCACGATCTCCTGCGTCGCCGTCTGGTAGAGGTACTCGTTGCCGAGGCGGCGGGCGCTCTCGCAGGTGCAGCGCTCTTCGGGGCCAAGAATCGCGAAGTCGACGCCCGCGGCCCGCAGGATTTCCACGATGGCCACGGAGATGCGTTTGCAGCGGTCATCATAGGACCCGCTGCAGCCCACCCAAAACAGGACGTCGACCTTCTTCTTGTCGGCCATGAGCGGCACGTCCAGACCCTGCGCCCATCCGGCGCGCGCCGTCGGCGCGAAGCCCCAGGGATTGCCGGCCGTTTCCATGTTGCGGAATGCGCCGTCGGCCTGTTCGGGGAACTGGGCCTCCATGAGCACCAGATGGCGCCGCATGTCCACGATCTTGTCGATGTGCTCGATGCCCATGGGACAGTGCTCGACGCAGGATGCGCAGGTGGTGCAGGCCCATACGGCGTCCACGTCCACCACGCCGCCGATCAGGTCCGGGGTCGCGGGACGTTCGGCCGTTGCCTCACCCGCTTTTGCTTTCAGCAGCGCCGGGCCGTCTTGCAGCAGATGGTGCTTCAGGTCGACGATGAGCTTCTTGGGGTTCAGCGGCTTTGCCGTGTTGGCCGTGGGACAAAAGTCCTGGCAGCGTCCGCACTCGATGCAGGCGAGCAAATCGAGATTCTGCTTCCAGGTGTAGTCTTCGATTTTCGACACGCCAAAGGACTCGACGTCCTCGGCCTCCAGGTTCATCATCGCCAACTGCCCGCGCGGACGGGTTCGCGGGAAAGCAAGATTGACCGGACCGGCCAGCAGGTGCAGGTGCTTGGTTGGAATGAAGAGCAGCGCGACCAGCACAAGGTGTGTGACACTGTCAAACCACCACGCTAAATGCGCAATCACGTTCAGGAGAAGTTCGTTCCACCCCACAAAGACCGGCGCAAGCATCGAGGCCACGATATGGTACGCGGAGCGGGGGTGGACGCCCAGCGCGATATGGATCGAATGGTCCAGCAGATAGGCCACCATCGCACCGCCGATGAACGTGAACACCAGCACCGACTCGGCCGACGGCCGGGTCAGGCTGGACGGACGCAGCACGTGGCGGCGAAACGCCAGGCCGAGCACACCGACAATGATGAGCACGGCGAACACATCCGCGACGGAAGAGTACCAAAGCGCAAACTGCGTGCGGCCGAGCAGGTCAAAGTCGGGCACGAACGCTCCGGCGAAATGGTTGACCGTGTTGATGGCATACACGAAGAAGCCCCACACGATAAACAGGTGGAAAACGCCGACGAACGGCTTGCGAAAGACACGGCGCTGCGAAAACACATCAACAAACACGTCCGCAATGCGCCCGACAGGATTTGCGAAACGGTCGTCGGGGTCGGGCTTGCCCATGCGCACCAGGCGCACCAGCACGCTGATCCGCCAGGCGAACCACGCCGTGGAGCCCATGAGAATCAGGGCAAAAGCAATCTTTTCGGGCAGTGTTATCATCGTTGAACCAGGTTCCAAAGTGGAGGAGGCTTTCAGCCTCGTCACAACGGGCAGTATGCCGCGTCTACATTAAAGCGTCTCTTTCAATTCCTGCGTCAGCAGCGGCACGATCTCGTACAGGTCGCCCACAATGCCGTAGTCGCAAACTTTGAAAATGGTGGCAGAAGGGTCTTTGTTGATCGCCACGATAATCTTTGCCGGGCGCATGCCCGCCTGGTGCTGAATCGCGCCGGAAATGCCGCAGGCGATGTACAAGTCCGGGCAGACGACCTTGCCGGTCTGGCCGACCTGGTGGCTGTGGTGAATCCAGCCTGAATCCACCGCCGCACGGCTCGCGCCCAGGGCCGCGCCCAACGCGGTGCACAGCTCTTTCAGCACGGGCCAGCCCTCGGGCCCGCCCAATCCGCGCCCGCCGGAAACCACGACTTTGGCCTCGGTCAGTTCAACCACGCCCGCCGCGGCCTCGGAGACGGCCTTGAGCACGCTGCGCAGCGAGACTTCGGGCATCGGCCGGTGCACGATTGCGGGCACCGGCGACTCGTCTCGCACAACGGACACCACATTGGGCCGCAATGAAACCATGGCCGGCGTGCCGGTGAGGCGCACCGTGGAAAGAACCTTGCCGGCATAGAGCGGCTTGACGGCCGTAAGGCCGTTGTCCCACGCGCAGGACACGCAGTCTTGAATGAGGTCCACGTCCAGCCGGGCGGCCACGGACGCGCACAGTTCCTTGCCCAACGCCGACGCCGAGCCAATAACCACCTGCGCGCCCAGTTCGCGGACCAGACCCTCCACAATGCCGACGTAGGCGTCGTTTGAATAGTATTTCAGCGCCTCGTTTTCACAGGCGAACACCTGGGCGATGCCCAGACCGGCCAGTTCGGCCGTCTCATCGGCCAGCGATTGACCGATGTACAGCGCATTCAACGGCACGCCCGCGGCACGGGCGGTATCGCGCGCCGCCGAAGCCGCCTCAAAGGCGCATTTCCGCAACCGGCCCCGCTGTTCCAGCAATACAAGGACGCTCATGACACATACTCCAAGGCCGAGATTTGAGATTTGAAATCTGAGATTTGAGATTTCAGACCGACCGTCATGCCGGACAACACGAACTGCGGAATGTGGGGCAGACATTCCTGTCTGCCCTGTATTCTCTTCTCACTTCTGACTGCTGTATTCTGAATTCTTTCCCGCCTCACAGGACTTTCTCCTCCATGTGAAGAACCCGGACCAGTTCCTTAACGCGCTGGGCGTTGTCCCCCTCGATCACCCGGCACAGGCGCTGCTGGCGCGGCAGCGTCATCGCCTCCGTCGTGGCCTGCGCGGACAGGCTGTCCGCCGCAAGACCGAGCTGCGCCGCCGGCACTTCCCGAATCTCCTTCTTCTTCGCCTTCATAATATTGGGCAGTGTGGGATAGCGCGGCGTGTTGATGCCCTTTTGCGTGGTGAACAGCGCGGGCAGCGGGAGTTCCAGCGTGTACTGTCCGCCTTCAATTTCGCGATCGACCGAGGCGGTCGTTCCACTGAGTTCAAATCGCGTGATTACCGAAGCATGGGGAATGCCCAGCAACTCCGCCACCCGTTCGGGCACCTGCGCGGCATCATCGTCCACCGCCTGCTTGCCCGCCACGACGAGGTCGGCACCGAGATCCGCCAACGCGGCGGCCAGCAGCCGCGCCGTGCCGCGGCACGTCAACGCACCCAGTTGGGCCGTATCCACCAGAATGCCCGAATCGGCACCCATGGCCAGGGCCGAGCGGATAATCTCTTTGGTTTCCGGCGGTCCGGCGCTCAGTACGACCACTTCGGCTCCATGCGATTCTTTGAGTTGGATGGCCAATTCGACGGCATGCTCGTCATAGGGACTCATGACAAACTTAAGACCGCCGGTAACCACGGACTTTCCGTCCGCCGCCACCTGCAGTTCCGATGCCGTATCGGGCACCCGCTTGATTAAGACGACAACCTTCACGCTATTCTCCTCATCACAGCATTTCTATTTCCGAGAATTATGAAAAATACCCGAAGCGAATCGATATTTTACCACAGGCGCATAGTATACAAGAAACGCATGTGGCCTTACCAATTTTACTTTATCGCCTCAAAATAATTACAATACGCCCTGAATTTACAAATTTGTCTGACCAATTTAGGATTCTGGGCTAAGAAACTTCATCTCCTTGGGTATGGACTCCGATGAATGCTTCGCGGTTCCGAGAAAGGAATACCACCATTCCCTTCTATTATAGCCCACGCGCCTCGTGGTGGGCGTATCCAAGGAATGGGGACACCCAAGGAATGGGGACACCTGTATGACGAATACTCGAAAAGGACACCGGGCAGGTCCGGACGCGGTCTCTTAGATTGGTCGGCACGCAAGCACACCCGCAGAGAAGACATTTCCCTTTGGCCGCGCGATTGCCGCATGATCATGATCAAGTCATCAACGTTTACCGAAGAATGGCAGGCAACATGAACATATTCAACAAGGCCCATTACCTGGCGCTCATGGCGAATCTCCGGCTCACTTGGAACCGGCACGACAGCGGCTATGCGTTCCACCTTCCCGACAATCCGAAATTCATGGGGGCGCAGGAAGCCGCAAAACTCATTCCGGACGGCGCGGTGGTGGCCACCTCCGGACTCGGGGGGAACCAACGGCCGTCCATCCTTTACTGGACGATTCGCGAGGCCTACGAGGCGACAGGGCATCCCCGGGACCTGACCGTCATGGCCGCCGGCGGCCAGGGCGGCCGGGGACGCGCACCCGGCACGGTGGAGGAACTGATGCAGGAGGGTCTGTGCCGCCGCGTGGTTTCGGGGCATGTGGAAACGTTCAAGGGCGCGCTGCGGCTGGCCGAACAGGGACTGATGGAACTGCAATTGCTGCCGCAGGGCGTGATGGTGCGCCTGATGGAGGCCCTTGGCAACGGCGAGGACTCGGTGCTGACGCCCATCGGCGTCAACACCTTCCTTGACCCGCGCGTGGGACGCGGCACCCCCCTGGCCGGCAAGGGTGCCGAACAACTGGTCACGGTGGAGGGGGACCAACTCCGGTTCAGTATCCCCAAGATTGACGTGGCGCTTTTCAACGCATACGCCGCGGACCGCGAGGGCAATATCTACGTCACCCATTGCCCCATGAAGGCGGAGATTCTCGAAATCGCGCGCGCCGCGAAGCGAAACGGCGGGCGGGTCATCGCAAACGTCTCGCGCCTTGTGGAAAAGGGCTCCGACGCGGTTTACGTTCCCGCGGCCGATGTCGACGCCGTGGTGGTCTATCCGAAGACGGAGCAAAGCGGATACATCCCCTATGGAAGTCATTTCGAGTTTCTGGCGCCGACCAGCACGCTTCCGGCGAAGGAAGGCCTTGCCCGTGCGCGCTTCGTCAACAAGGTCATGGGGCTCACCCCGAAAAGAAAGGCCATGGACCAGGTGCTGGCCCGCCTTGCGGCGGAGGTGTTCGTCCGCAACGTGCCGAAAGGCGCATTGGTGAACATCGGCGTCGGCCTCCCCGAGGAAGTGTGCCGCGTGCTGCACGAGACACACATCTTGAACGAAATCACTCTGTTCACCGAGAGCGGCGTCATTGGCGGCGTGCCCATGCCGGGCATCTTTTTTGGCGCTGCCGTGGGTTCGGAACGGATCATCTCCTCGGCCGAAACGTTCCGCCTGTGCCCCGAGAAGTTGGCGTGCACGGTGCTCGGTGTGCTTCAGGCGGACAGCCGCGGCAATGTGAACGTTTCCAAGCGCGGCGACCGTCTCTCCAGCTACGTCGGTCCGGGCGGCTTCATTGATCTGATCAGCGCCGCAAGGACGGTCATCTTCATCACGAAGTGGATGGAAGGCGAGAAACTGGCCCTGGAGAACGGCCGGGTGTGCGTGCTGCAGACCGGCAAGACCAAGTTCATTGATGCGGTGGATGAGATCACCATGAACGGCCAGGAAACGCTGAAGGCGGGCAAGAAGGTGTTCTATGCGACCACCCGGGGCCTCTTCCAGCTCACGGAGCGCGGCATGGAGCTGGTGCGGGTCATGCCGGGCATTGATGTTGAAAAGGACATCCTTGCCACCACCAAGATGAAGATAGTGCTTCCGGAGCAGGGCACCGTGCCGGTCGTGGACGGGGCCATCGTCACGGGGAAAGGCTTCCGGCTGCGACTGGGACAGGGGCTTTACTGAACCCTTGAGGGCTGACTGCCGCAGCGTGCTACGGCGGCCATACCCTGCTATAATTGCCTTCATGCTCGATTTCGCCCGTAGGGCGGAAGAGATGCCCGGTCCGGGAGCCTGAACGGCAATGAACCTTCGACATTTCTTGGTCATGACACTGACGGGGATCATCCGTCTGGTCTGCGGCGCTTCGTCTCGGGCGCTTGCCCCGCTGTCCGCGGAGGGGCAGCATATCTATTTCGCCAACCACACGAGCAACCTGGACGCGGTGGTGCTGTGGTCGGCCCTGCCCCCGGAAATCCGCCTGCAGACGCGCCCGGTCGCCGCGCGTGACTATTGGGAAAAGAACCGCATCCGCCGTTTTCTGGCCACCAACGTGTTCAACGCCATCCTGATTCAGCGCGCCGGGCACTCGGGCGAGGCCGGTTCGGCGCGCGAGGTGCTGTCCACCTTCAACAGCATGGTCGACGCGATCGGCACCG
>CAIJOU010000619.1 GCA_903822375.1 Candidatus Hydrogenedentota bacterium | reverse complement strand
CGCGGGGCCTGGACGGCGTCCGAATCATGGGCGTGCTGCAGCGGCTTGCCCTGTGCTACCTGATCGTCTCCATCATGTTCATCTACCTCAGGCCCACACAAATGGCCATCATCGGAGTTGCCCTGCTCCTCGGTTACTGGGCATGGCTTTCCTTCGTGCCCGTGCCGGGGCTGGGCAGGGTCTCTTTCGAAATGGGCGAAAACTGGGCCAACTACCTCGACAGCAAGTACTTGCCGTTGCGCAAGAACGACGGCGCGTGGGACCCCGAGGGCTATCTAAGCACCTTCCCGGCCGTGGTCACCTGCCTGCTGGGTTTCTTTGCAGGACTGTTCATTAAGAACCCCGCCGTACCCGCGCAGAAGAAGGGACTGTACTTCATGGGTGCCGGTCTTGTTCTTCTCGCCTTGGGCTACGCGTGGGGGCTTCAGTTCCCCATCATCAAGAAAATATGGACCTCCTCGTACGTGCTCGCCGCGGGCGGCTACAGTTGCCTGCTGCTGGGAGTCTTCTACCAGGTCGTGGATGTCTGGAAGATCCGCGCATGGACTGCGCCCTTCCTCTGGATCGGAAGCAACTCGCTGGCCATTTACATGGTGTGCAATCTGGTGGACTTTGAGAAGATCACCAGCCGCCTTGTTGGCGGCGGCAACTGGGCGCCCGAGGGCGGCTTGGGTGCCTTCGCCGCCACGGCCATAAGTCTCGGCCTGGTGGTGCTTCTGGCCGGGTTCATGTTCCGCAAGAAAGTGTTTATCCGCATCTGACCACGGGGAGATAATCAATGCTCCAGGCGAAATGTGCGAAGATTGGGTTGGCGTTCATGGCGGTGCTTGGTTGTGCTTTGGCTCCGGCCGTGGAGAAACTGAGCGACCATGAAGTCGTGCTGGACGGGCAGGGCAGACTCCAGCCCTGGACCTCCTACGATCACGTGATCCGGGGCAGTGTGGAGTACATCAAGAACTGTCCCACCGAAAAGACCGTGCACGGCGACGACCCATGGTACCTGATCACGTCGAAACTGAACGCGGACGGCACCTTCGAGCACAACCAGAACAATCAGGCGGGCAACGTCTACTTCGCTGTCGACACGCTGGCGCGCTACTACGCCTATACGGGTGACCGTGACGCGTTCAAGAGCGTGCAACTGCTGGTGGACCGTGTGGTGCAATACCATACCCCGGCGGATTGGGCATGGGCCGGCGTTCCGCGCACTCAGGACGACACGCCGGACGGTGAATACACCGACAAGACTTCCGAGCCGGACAAGATGGCCATGGCCGGCGACGGCTATGTGCGCTTCTACAAGCTGACCGGCGAGAAGAAGTACCTCGACGCGGCATTGGGCATCGCCAAGACCCTTCTCGCCAAGGTCACACCCGGTGATGCGGAACATCCGCCGTTGCCGTTCCGCGTCAACCTTAAGACCGGCAAGGTGTTGGATGTCTACTCGGCGCACATGATCCCCCATGTCATGTTTTTCGACACGCTGCTCACGCTTGGCGCGGGGGACAGGGACGAACTCACTGCAAAGCGCGACCTGATCTGGAAATGGATTCTTGAGTATCCCGTAAAGAACAACCACTGGTCGGGCTACTACGAGGACGTGGGTTTACACCACGACAATCTGAACCAGCAAAGTCCGATGGAAACGGCCCGCTACATGCTGCGCCATCCTGATCGTGACCCGGACATGAGGGAGCACGTACCGGCGTTGATCGAGTGGGTGCGCAACCGCTTTGGCCTGACCAGGCGTTACGGCGCGACCAGCATCTGCGAACAGGACAACTGCTTCAAGGAAATGAGCAGCCACACCGCGCGCTATGCGTCCATCGTGGCGCTCTGGTACGGGGTCTGCAACGACCCAGCAGTTCGCGAGGAGGCACAGGCTGCGTTCGCCCTCTCCACCTATTCGGCCTTCTGCCGTTACTCCAAGGGCGACCGTGCGCTGAACTATGTGGGTCTGGGCTACATTGATCCGTGGTTTTCCGACTCCTATTTTGATTACCTGCCGCACTTCTTTGACGGCATGACCGCCCTGCCCGACATGGCGCCCGGCGATCAGGACCACGTGCTGGGAAGCACGGGCACTGTCACGCAAATCGAATATGCCGCGAAGAGGATCGCCTACGATACCTTCGAGTCGTCCGGTGATGAGATACTGCGCATTACCTTCAAGCCCCGCGTGCTCGCCGAAGGCAAGCCCCTCGATTCCGCCGCATGGCAGTACGGCGAATTCCATGGCGTCCCCGGCGTGCTGCGCATCCACCGCGACAACATGAAGAAGATAGTCGTCGAGTCCGCGCCGTAGAACAAGGACGTTTTCATGGCCCGTCCAGTTGTGTTGCTTGTCAATCCTAACCTGATGAAGCCGCCCATCGCCCCGCTCGGTCTGGAACTTGTTGGCGAGGCTCTCCTGCAGGCGGGTTACGATGTGGTCTGGTGCGACCTTGCCTTTGCCCAAGACTGGAAGGTCGCGCTGCGCGATGCGCTTTCCGGTGCAGCACCCATGGCAGTTGCCGTTACCGTCCGCAACCTTGACGACGCCTATTTCGCCAGCCAGGACTTCATTCTCGAAAGGACGGCGGAGATAGTCCGTCATATAAAATCGCTCTCCGGCGCCCCGATCATTCTTGGCGGCGTCGGTTTCTCTATTGCCCCCCGTCAAGTCCTGGAATACACCGGTGCGGATTATGGTATTGCCGGAGACGGTGAAGCGGCGCTACCTGTTTTGCTGGACTGCCTTGCCGCGAAAGAACCGGTGCACACCGTGCCCGGCGCGGTGTTCCGCGATGCCTGCGGCACAGTCCGGCGGAATGGTCTGGCGCGGTGCGACATCAGTGCGCGGCCCGCTCCGGAACGTTTTCTGGCCAACCATCCGCGTTACTTTGCCGAGGGCGGCCAGGGGGGCATCGAAACGAAGCGTGGCTGTGCACAGCGTTGCGTCTACTGTGTTGAACCGCACGCCAAGGGCGGAAGCGTGTCGTTGCGCGCGCCCGACGCCGTGGCGCAGGAGATGGTGGGCCTGTTGGACCAGGGAGTGGACGTGTTTCACCTCTGCGACAGTGAGTTCAACCTGCCGCCCGACCACGCCCGCGCTGTCTGCGACGCCATCGTCGGGCGCGGCATCGCGGACCGTATTCGCTGGTTCGTCTACGCCAGCCCCGTCCCCTTTGATCGCGAACTGGCCCGTTCCATGGCCCGGGCGGGCTGCGCGGGGGTAAATTTCGGCGCGGACCACGGGGACGCGGTCATGCTTAAACGGCTTGGGCGGCCCCACGACCCCGAATCCATTCGCATGGCAGCGACCGCCGCCCGGGAAACGGGCATGGCGCTCATGTTCGAATTGCTTTTCGGAAGCCCCGGCGAAAACAGTGCAACCATCGCCGGAGCCATTGAGTTCATGCACGGCGTCAATCCCGATCGCGTGGGTCTTTCCTGCGGTGTGCGTGTATATCCGAACACACCGCTCGCCGCCATGGTCCGTGAACAGGGCGCCATCGCCGGCAATCCGCACCTGCACGGTGCGGTGCAGGACAACGACGACTTCCTGCGGCCCCTCTTCTACGTGGACGCCGGTGTCGGCGGTAACATACACCGCGTTGTCACCGAACTTGTCGCGGGCGACAGGCGCTTTCTGCACGCCGATCCGGCCGAACTTGAGGGCAATTACAACTACAACGACAATTCCGTTCTCGCCAATGCCATCCGCGATGGCGAGCGCGGCGCCTATTGGGACATTCTTCGTCGAATCGGCGAAACTTGAGGTCTTTTCCCATGCGCATGCTCACTTGTGCCTGTGTTCTCCTGGTCGGCGCGTTTCCAGTGCTTGCAGAAGATATTTATCCGGTTCCCGCCGCATTACAGCCCATCCCTGCCGTTTCATTTGCGGCTCGTGACGTGCCCGTGCTGGATGCCCGGGGTGTTCAAGGCACACTCGAAGGCGGGACCTTTGTGGACCAGCCCCGTTCACAGGTCCAGGTAACTGGTCCGCAGGCGCGAATCAAGCTGCGAGACGACGCGCCCGTATTCATCACCCCGGACACGACATTTTCCTGGTCTTGGAAAAAGGAACAGGGCACGGTCTGCGTCGTGCAACTGGCATTGCGCAACGCCGATACCGGCCAGACCCGTTATTTTGGCTACGCGGCCGGCGCCTGGAGCGAACCCGCCTCGGGCGACCCGACGGTGGAGTTGTTTGTCAGTTCCACCCTGCCCACGGACTGGACCGAGGTTCGCTGTGTACTCCCCAAGGACTTCGCCATAATCCTTGGATGGACTCACGTTCAGGTGACGGAGTTGTACCTGTCTCCGTGGGACGGCAAGCCGGGCGCTTTTGCCGATATGGTATTTCATGACGTGGCGGCAGGGGCATCCGGTGAGGCCCGGCCGGAAACGGGATTTCACGGCGGCGGTGTGGACTATGTGCCGCAGCGGTTGCGCAACAGCGACGACAAGCATATCGACCGCTTTGAAACCAGCTTTGAGGAATGCGCGCCGGGCCGCAACAGCGCTTCCAACGAATGGACCGCCTTCGGTATCGACGGGGACCGCGATTTCAACGCCATCGGCCGCGACATGCATGTCCGCTACCCCGCCTTTGACCTCGTGTTCCGTCTGTTTGAAGACGGCAAAGAAATCAAGCCGGACGCGCTCGATTCCTTCCGCATCGGCCTGATGAACAACCGCCTGCCCGCCGTCTGGGGTGCGTGGACGCATGGGGGGTTATATTACCGGGTTACCGCCATGACCACGCCCGGCGGGGACCTTGGCAACTATGACCTGTACAAACTCCAGGTCCAAAACCCCGGCAAAGAGCCCGCGAAGGCCTGTCTCGCGGCCGTGGTGGAAGGGCCGCCCGATATGCGGCTCGACAATGGCGTGGTCCGCGGACTCGGTAATGCACCCTTCCTTGTCACCGACGGGACTCCTGCCGCTGAGACCGCATTGCGTGACTGGGGACTGTGCGACAAGCGCGCCAAGGCGTACACCATGGGGGGAGGTCCCGGTGCGGTGGAACCCGCCATGGCCACCTGCCGTATCGGCCTCGACGGCGTGCCCGTTGTGTACCGGTTCAAGGCCGAGCCGGGGCGCAACTACACCGTCTGCCTTGCCACCACGCCCAATGTCGGCGGCTACTATCTTGATCCGCCCAAAGAACCCGGTGACCTCGTCTACGAGTACAAGGCAGAGGGCTGCGCGACGAAGACGCTGGACCATGTGACCGCGCTCAGTGAAAAGGCCGGACCGCTCTTCTCCGACTTCTCCGGTGCACGCGATGTTAACGGAGACGGGTTCATAGAAGTCTCCTCGGGTGTCTCCGCGGCATCGCGCCTGCGACATACCCGTCTGAGTGTCATCTATGTCTTTCCGGACGGCACCGATGTCAGCGACGCGTCGGGCGTGTGCGGCGGTGCCATGAACGACAAGTGCCTGTTTCATATTGATGTGGGTGCGACACCCGAGCAGGGCGCATCCAACCAAGAGTATGACAAGAGCGACATCGGCTTCGCGCGGCTGAAATTGGGCTACGCGCCGCTGGTGGCGCCCGGCGAGACCAGGACCTGCTGGATCAAGGTGCCGTTCATCCACCGCCGTGAACCGGCGAGCATGGGCTATGTCGCCCATGCCTTCCGTGACGTGATTCCCGGCGAGTCCGTGCCCCCCTTCCCCGAAGCGAAGGTGGCGGCGCTCAAGGCGGCCAACCCCGATGCCGCAGAGTCGGCGGTCGTTGAACACTGGGACGCCTTCTTCGTGCAGGCGGCGAAGGTAACCACGCCCGACCCGGTGCTGACGGACATCTTCCTGTCGCGTCTGGCCACCCGCGCCATTTTGGACATCAAGGTGGACGAGGGCGTCTGGTACAACGCGTGCAGTCCCTATTTCTACTTTGACCACGCCTACCGCGACCAGGCCTATGTCGTCTACGCCTATGACCTCGCCGGCCTGCATGACCGCGCCGCCCGCATTCTGGAGGGTTACTGCAAGAACGTCTCCGACATCAGGCACAGAGGCCCGATTTCCTTCGACGGAAGACCGCTCCAACTTGGCATGCTGGAGAACGGCCTTTGGAACACCCGCCCCGGCCAGTTCGACACGCAGGGCGAAAATCTCTGGGCGCTTGTGCAGCACTACAAACTCTCCGGCGACCGCGCCTGGCTCGAAAACACCGCATACCCATTCATTAAACGGGGCGCAATGTGGATTGTCGACTCGCGGCACCGGCACATGGAAGCGGTGAAGAACCCAGACGACCCGCGCTACGGCCTTATCGAGCCGGGCGCCATGGAGGTGATGGAGGTCGGCAAGGGCATGCACATGTACTACATGAACGCCTTCGCCATTCTCGGCTTGGCCGAGGCCGCCGATGCTGCAAAGGCACTGGGCTTGAAAGATGAAGCGGAGCATTTTGCCCGCGAACGCGCCGAACTGAAAGCGGCGCTGCACAAGTCCTTTGAAAAGACGTTCAAGAGGATTGGCCTTTACGAGGGCCAGTTGTGGTTCGGCGTTGAGCCGGAAGGGGTCGGGATGTACGGTTACTGGGCGCACAACTGTCTCTTGTGGCCCTGCCGCGCACTCGACCCGCAGGACCCCATGCTTACCGCCACAACCCGCCGCATGGAGCGCATGAGCAACGAGTGGGGGGGAGGCATGCACTCCGAGGGCCCGGGTGGCTACTGGCCCTACATCGGCGTGGACCGTGCCGTGGGCCATATCCTGCGCGGCGAGCCCGACCGCGCTCTCGACTACTTCTGCGCCTTCACCGACACGGCAGGCGGCACTTTCAGCTGGGGCGAAGGATATTCCAATGTGACCGCCAACGGCGATCAGCCCCATTTCTGGGCCGACGGCCAGTGGGTCAATCTCTTCCGCCAGACCCTCGCCATGGAGGACGGCAACCGGCTTATGATTACGCCCGCCATGTTCCGCCGCTGGACGCAGGGCAGTGTACCGCTTGGTATTCGCGGCCTGCCCACCGCGTTTGGCGACCTTGACCTTGCCATAACACCCACCGCCGGTGGCAACAGCTACGAATACCGCCTGCGGCTTTCGCCCAAGGGCGGCCAGTCCATGGCGGAACTGGGCAAACTGCTGCTGTACCCGCGTACGCCCGGCGGACGTGCCATCCGTGGTGTGGAATGCAATGGTCAGCCGGTCACAGATTTCGACAATAACGTCATCATTCTGCCATCTCCCGCCGTTGGCAAAGAACAGACCATATGCATTAACCTTGAACCCTGAGCCGGAGAATCATGCTTAACATTCCCGAAGAGGACATCGACCGCATCACGGAGGCTGTTTACCGCCTCCTGAAGGGTCGCGCGTTCAACCCCATAAAGCTCCCCGAAGGGTATCCCGAAAACGAGGTCGCACAACTGGTTAGATATGTGAACGCGCTGTGCGCCGACCAGGCGTCGCTCGCCGGATTCGCGTCCGCGCTGTCGCGGGGGGACCTTGAAGTCGAGCCGCCCGCGGGAAGCGGGGCCTCCGCACAGGCGCTCAAGAACCTGCACGCCAATCTGCGCCATCTCACCTGGAAGACGCAGCAAATCGCCAAGGGCGATTTCAGCCAGCAGGTGGACTTCATGGGCGGCTTCTCCGAGGCGTTCAACAGCATGACCCGCCAGTTGGACGAGGCCAACGCGATTATTCTGGCGGAAAAGGAGAAGAGTGAGGCGCTGTTGCGAAACATCCTTCCCGCCAACATTGCCGAGCAGCTCAAAGAGACCGGAACAACCGTTCCTGAACTCTTCGAGAATGTCACCGTGTTCTTCTCCGATCTTGTCGGTTTCACAAACACGTCCTCCCGGCTGGACCCCAACACGCTCATCGCCGAACTGAACGATCTTTTCACCCACTTCGACAATATTGCCGAGGCCCACCACTGTGAGCGGATCAAGACCATCGGTGACGCCTACCTGGCGGTTTGCGGCATGCCCGAACCCGACCCGGATCACGCACGCAACATGGTGCGGGCCGCCGTCGAAATGGTGCGCTGGCTGGAGGCCCGCAATGCGGAAGCCCCGCAGCAATGGCGCATGCGCGTCGGTATTCACACCGGCCCCGTGGTCGGCGCGGTGGTCGGCATAAAGAAGTACATCTACGATGTCTTCGGCGACACCATAAACACCGCCAGCCGCATGGAAAGCAATTCAGAACCCATGCGGATTAACCTCTCCGAGAGCACCCAGCGGCTCGTGTGCGGCGAGTTCAACTTCACGGAACGGCCTGCGGTCGAAGTCAAGGGCAAGGGGCCCATGCGCATGTACTTCGTTGAGACGGCCGGCTGAAGCTCTGTCGGCACGGCGATTCCCGGTTCCGCAGGCCCTCCACCCCCGCCTCCATTCTGACGCACCGCACGCGTAACCTGTAACAGTCTCCACCACGGCAGGTACTGTGGGAAGAACATCGCGATGATAGGTTCCTGCAATAACACTAAGAACAAAGCAAACAGAGAACAAAGGAGTAGATAGATGGGCAATGGATTTGGCGGCTTTCTCGACGGGCTGCTCAAGGCGATCATGGGTTATCTCCAGTCCTTCCTAACCAGTTTCCTCGGCGGTCTCCTGGGTGGCGAAACCACCGGACAATAGAAGACCTTCAACAGGCCTGAGATAATGGGTCGCCGCTTCGGTCTTCTCCAAGCCGGAGCGGCGGCCCGCTTTCTTTTGCCCAATCACATCCTGTTTGAAACCATGTCCCCCGGGCACCGGGTCTGTTAGAATCAGATGTAACCGAAAGATGTCTGCCGGCGGCGGACCGTCCATGCGGACGGGCTCCTGCGCGGCGACCGACCCAAGACGAAAGGGTGCGTGGCATGGATGACATGAGCCGGCGCGGCTTTATTTCGAAGTCCGCAAAAAGCATGCTGACGGTGGTGGGCGGCGCGGCAGTAATGATGCAGCCCGGCAAAGCGCGGGCGGTCTCCGCAAACGACAAAATTGTGATGGGCGTAATAGGCACCGGCGGTCGTGGGCGTGACGTGGGACGGCAGTTTGCCAACCGCAAGGACGTGGTGATGGCCTATGTCTGCGACGCGGACACGGAGCGCATCGGCAATTTCCCCAAACAGATTGAAAGTATAGAGGACCGTGCTCCCCGCGCCTTCCAGGACATGCGCCGCGTCTTTGACGCAAAGGACGTGGACGCGGTCCTTATAACCACCTGCGACCACTGGCACGGTCTCGCCACCGTCTGGGCCTGCCAGGCCGGGAAGGATGTCTACGTCGAGAAGCCGCCCTGCCACAATATCTGGGAAGGCAAGAAGATGATCGAGGCGGCGCGAAAGTACAACCGCGTTGTCCAGTGCGGTCTTCAGAACCGCAGTTCCGAATTTGCGCTGAGCGCCCGCGAATACATCCAAAGTGGCAAGCTTGGCGACATCCCGCTCGTGAAGATTTACAACATGAAGGGCGGCGAGACATTCAAGTGCCCGGCCGACTCGGAACAGCCGAAGTCCGTCGATTATGACATGTACCTTGGACCCGCGCCGGCGCGGCCGTTCAACAAGGGCCATTTTCACGGCGGCTGGAAGATGTGGTGGGCTTACGGCGGCGGTGACATGGGCGACGACGGCATACACCAGATCGATCTTGCGCGCTTTGTGCTCGGCGACAAGCCCATCCCCAAGGTGGTTACCGCGAGCGGCGGGCATCTCGCCTTTCAGGACGATCGCGAGGTTCCCGACACGCAAATTGT
>CAIJOU010000618.1 GCA_903822375.1 Candidatus Hydrogenedentota bacterium | reverse complement strand
CCCCGGCGCACCAACGTGGAGTTCGTGAACGTTCTCGACCGTGACAACATGGTCATGCGGATCTGGGAGCGCGGCAGCGGCATAACCATGGCCAGCGGCAGCGGCTCCTGCGGTTCGGCACTGGCCGCGATGATCACCGACCGGGTGAACCGCCGCGTAAACGTCCATCTCGTCTACGGTGCGCTGACCATCGAATGGGCCGAGGACGGCTGCGTCTACCAGGAAGGCCCCGCCACCGAGGCGTACACCGGCGAGTGGGCCGAATAGGCGCGATGTGTGTTCCAGACCGCCGCCGACGGCGATTGGGAGGAGAAGGAGCGTTGGGCAGACGGTGACGGTGCTCGTGTTCGGTTGGACCATGCCATCATGAACCCTCGATTCACCCTGAAATCCTGAAAATGGACTCCATGCACAACCCGAAAGCGTACTGTCTTGGGTCCCCCCTGGAGGGGGGACCAAGAACGTCCGCGCCCCCAACGGATTCACAGAGCGGGGCGTATGAGCCCAGATTGTCATGATTCTCCAAATGACACGGAGAAGAAGCATTTTGGTCGGCGCCGGAGTGGCGCTGGTGTGCCTTGTGGCACTGTGTGTCTGGCACGCGCTGGACACGGCCCGCCATTCCACCCGGCAAACGCTCTGCGTTCACAATCTCAAGATGATTTCCACAGGGTTGAACGTGTACGCAAAGGAACACAACGGCCGTTTTCCCGACAGGCTGTCGGAGTTGTGGCCCAAGCACCTTCCGGGATTGGAATGCCTGGTCTGTCCGGGGACCCAGTCCGTTTGCATGCGCGAGCACGGGGTTCCGCACCCGTTTCCCCCCAGTCCCGACGCGGACCAAATCGACCTGTTGAGCAGCTATGCCTATGTTCCGGGACACACGATTTCGGACCCGCCCGACACGGTCATTGTCTATGAAAAGACGGACAACCACTTTGGCCGCGGACGGAGCCTGCTCTACCTGGACGGACACGGCGCGTGGGAGCCGCCGAAGAACTGGCGAAACGGTCCGCCGAACAAGAACCTGCCCCCAGAATTTTGACAGCCTGGTGCGTCAAGAAGTGCGCTAGAACGATTTCCGTCATTCCTGTGCCGGTGAGGGCATCTCCGCAATCGCGTCTGAATCCAAAATGGTGCGTTCCGTTTTGCTCTGCAAAACTTCACGCACCCTACGCCTGCTGGACTTAATATCCTTGGGAACGCCAATCTCCCGATTGGCTCAGGTGAAAGGGCCAATCAGGAGATTGGCGTTCCCAGGATCCGGAGTACTCCATTCCTCATCGCGGTGCTGCGAGCACCCCACACGCTCCGCAGATGCGTTGCCCCCCGGAAAATGCTACCATGCTGAGCACGGACACAAAAACGGAGACCGCCATGAAAAAGACCGCTTCTACCGGATTCTTCCTTGTCGCAGTCGCAACGCTCGCCCTTGCATGCGGTGCCTTCGGTGCGGAAGCCGCGCAGGCACCGTGGTTCAAGGTGCTCAATGTCGGCATGGAGGTGGGGCCGACGGGAGCGCAGGTGGGCTGCGATCCGTCGGACACGGGGTATGCGGCCAATTTCAACGGACGCGACATTGTGGAAAAGGCCGTGGCCAACCATTCGCAGTACCTGGTCATCTGGGCCAAGGACAGCGAGTTCGCCTATTACAACTCGAAGGTGGCGCCCAAGTGCCCCGGGCTGGGCGAGCGCGACGTGCTGCGGGAGACGGTGGACGCGGCCAAACCGCACCATCTGCCCATCATCGCCTACTGTGTGGTGCAGGGCAACGGCTATCCGCTGCGCAACCATCCCGAATACAGAATGATCGACAAGGACGGCAAGCCGATTGACCGCATCTGTTTCAACAGCGGCTATATCGAACACGCCAAGCAGGTGGTCGCCGAGATGCTGGACTACGGCATTGTCGGGTTTCACATCGACATGATCGATGAGGGTTTCGGCCCGCCCTACGGCTGCTGGTGCGACAACTGCAGGAAACTGTTTGAGGCGGAATACGGCCAGCCTATGCCCGCCGGGGCCACCTGGGACGAGGGCTGGAACCGGATGCTGGATTTCCGCTATGACACCAGCCAGCGTTTTGAACAGGCCATGCGCCGCTACGTCCGTGGACTGAAACCGGAGGTGACCGTTGATTTCAACTATCACGGTTATCCGCCCTTCTCGTTCGAGGTGGGACAGCGGCCAGTATCGCACGCAATCAATGCGGACTTTGTCACCGCAGAAACAGGCGTGTGGGGCTTCGGCGCGTTGGGCGTGAGCCTGACCTCCGAGTTCCTGGAGGCGTCCACGCCGGGCATGCGCTACCAGGTAGCCATGTCGCGCCACGCGCGCATTTATCATGACAACACCTGCCGCCCGGTCAACGATCTGCGCTGGGAACTGCTGACATTGCGCACACACGGATCACAGGTGACCATCGTGGACAAGACCGGCTATGACGGCTGGCTCGACCCGGTGGCCTATAATCGCATGGGCGAGGTGTTCAAAGAGGCGCGGGCGAAGGAGGCCTTCTTCGGCCATCCCCAACTGCCCGAGGTCGGCATATACTACTCGGAGCGCAGCCGCGACTGGTACGGACGCGAGACACCGTCCAAGTACCAGCAGGGTTTCAACGGCGCGCACAAGGTGATGTTCTACGAGCACCTGCCCTTTGGCGTGCTGCTTGACGAGAATGTGAACGCCGACGCACTGAAGTGTTTCCCCGTGGTGCTGCTGCCGAATGTGCCCATTCTCTCAAAGAAGGAAGTGGACCTGCTTAAAGACTACGTGGCACAGGGGGGCAACCTGATTGTGACCGGATTTACGGGCCTGATGGGCCACATGGGCGAGGCGCTCGACCATTCCGTGCTGGAGGATCTGATCGGCGCGAAGTACGTGGAACGGCTGAATTCATCGGACAATTTCGTACGCTTCGCGGCGGACACGCCGGAGCGGCTGCGCACGGGCTACGCCGCGGACTGGCCCTTCCTGGTGGAGGGACCGGGCACGGTCTACACGCCCACCACGGCCACGGCCGTGGGCGAACTGATGAAGCCGGCGCGCACGGTCCGACAGCAGCAGGGCAAGGAACCCATCTACCAGCCGAACTCGGCCGACAAGCCCGTCGGTCCGGCGCTGCTGATCAACACGGTGGGCAAGGGCAAAGTCGTTTGCATTACCGGGGCGCCCGATTTTGCCGCCGCCGGAGAACACCCCATACCCGAAGTGCGCGCGCTGCTTCGCAACGTGGTGCGCTACCTGCACCCCGAGCACGTGGTTGAAGTAAGCGCCCCGCAGAATGTCGAGTCGGTGATCATGGAGAACGGGGCCGACAAGTCGATCTACGTGCATTTCCTGGGCTACCAGTCGCCGCCGCAATGCACGCCGGCCCAGAACCGGCCCTTCGTGCTGCCGGCGCTGATCGAGGACGCGCCCATGTTCGCCGCGCAGGTGACGGTGCGCCGTCCCTTCACGAAAGTCACGGCGCTCAACCCCAAGACCACGGTGAAAGTCGACGGCCAGACCATCAACCTGGTCATCAACGACATCCACGAAGTCGTGACCGTTCAATAACAGTGGACTTTGCGCTTCTTCGTGGCACCCTCAGGCCTGAACTCTGTTCAGGTTTGGGGGTGCTCCCTACCAGACTGGCACCCGTTCCGGACTAGCACCCCCAAACCGCGCCTTCACTGCGTTGCGGCGTGGTCTGAGGGTGCCACAAAAGACTTCGCTAAACGATTCTTATAACTTTCTTTAGCAACAAAGCGAAGCAATCTCTTGATCGTGGTAGACTCGCCCCGTTGGGATGGTCCTTTCAAGAGATTGCCGCGTCGGGCTGAAGCCCTCCCCGCAATGACTGGTGAGATATGCGCGCTAGAGGGTGTTTAGTGCCTGCTCCAAGTCCGCGATGAGGTCGTCGACGTGCTCGATACCGACCGAAACCCGGATCATGTCTTCGGTGATGCCGGCGGCGGCCCGGGCGTCGGGGGGCATGGATGCGTGGGTCATCGACCAGGGGTGCTCGATGAGGGATTCAACACCGCCCAATGACTCTGCCAGCGTGAAAAGCCTCACGGCGCCCAGCAGTTTGAGGGTGGCTTCCGAGCCGCCGTTCACGCGGAACGAGAAGGTGCCGCCACAGCCCCGCATTTGCCGCTGGGCCAAGTCATACTGCGGGTGGCTCACCAGTCCCGGATGATTGACGCGCAGGATTTTCGGGTGCGCCTCCAGCCACCCGGCTATCTTCAGCGCGTTGCGGTGATGCGTTTCCATGCGAAGCGCAAGCGTCTTGAGTCCGCGCAGCACCAGAAAGCAGTCAAAGGGGGCCTGGCAGGTGCCCATCGAGTTCTGCAGGAAGCCCAGGCGTTCCGCGAGAACCGGGTCCTTCACGACGGCGGCGCCGCCCACAACATCGGAGTGTCCGTTGATGTACTTCGTTGTCGAATGGACGACGATGTCGATGCCCAGTTCGAGGGGGTTCTGAAAATAGGGCGACAAAAACGTGTTGTCACAGACCGTGACGGCGCCGCTACCGCGAACGACTTCGGCGATGGCCGGCAGGTCAAGCAAGTTCATAACGGGATTGGTCGGCGTTTCGGTCCAAACCATGCGGGTGTTGGGGCGCAGGGCCGCGCGCAGGGCATCCAGGTCGCGCATGTCGACAAATTCCACTTCCACACCCTGCTTGGCCGTCAAGCGCGTGACCAGGCGGTAGGTGCCGCCGTACAGATCATTGTGCACGAGCAGGTGATCGCCGGCTTCGAGCAGCGCGACAACCGTGGTGCTCGCCGCCATGCCCGTGGCGAACGCAAAGCCGCGGGTGCCCCCCTCTATCGCCGCGAGACAGTCCTCAAGGGCTTTGCGCGTGGGATTGCCCGAGCGCGAATAGTCGAAAGGTCCCGGTTCACCCACACCACGAAAAGCAAAGGTGGACACTTGGTAGATGGGGGGCATTACGGCCCCATACGCGGGGTCGGGTCCATGTCCGGCATGAATCAGTGACGTCTCAAAATGCACAGCAGTTCTCCTGTTTACAAACATGACAATACAAAGCGTAATACATTATATTGCAGACTGGGGCTGATATTCCAGCTAATCCCGCAAGGCCATCACCCTGTAATGCGCAACTTTCAGAAGCGAGCCCCGGCGTCGCGTGTCCTACCCCACCCGAACCTTGACCACGGCCTTGCGCACGTTGGAAGGAGTGACGTGGGTGGTGCAGGGAGCATGCGCGTCCTGGGGAAAGAGGACGCAAAAGCGGCCCGGGGTGAGAACCAGCTCGGTCGGGTCGGGGGTGAGGGCGAAGAACTCAATATCGGGCTCATAGGGCTTGACGGAAGTGAGTTCGGGCGTCGGCGCCCAGAGAATGGACTCCTCGCCTGAAAGCATGTATTGGATGTCCGCGTAATCGCGGT
>CAIJOU010000617.1 GCA_903822375.1 Candidatus Hydrogenedentota bacterium | reverse complement strand
CGGGCTTTGACCTCCATGGGAGAGATTCCAGTTACTTGGCCATCCAGCTTGTTTCGCGCCACGTTGGCTGCCGTAATGATATTGTCCAAGGCCGGCGAATAGGGCGGAGCGTAGCACAGATCGACTTTGGAAAGCTGGTCCACGGTCATTCCTGCGGTGATCGCCATGGCGGCCACGTCCATGCGCTTGTCGCCCGCGCCTGGTCCCACAGCCTGGGCGCCAACCAGCTTTCGAGACCTCGAATCTACCACCAACTTGATGATTAAAAGTTTGGCTGTGGGCATGTAATGTGGGCGATCGCTGTCCGGAACCAGAACCGTCGTGACTTCGTAACCGTGCTGCCGGGCGGCGGCTTCGGTCAACCCCGTGCGCGCTACGCAAAAATCGAAGACCCGGCACACCGTGCTCCCGAGAACTCCCGGAAAAACATCCTGTCCGCCGCAAATATTGATGGCCGCAACCCGGCCTTGCTTGTTGGCTGTTGACCCCATTGGGACGTAACAGGGCTTTCCACTAACGAGATCGGTGCTTTCAACGCAGTCACCGGCAGCGTAAATGTCCTTGTCAGAAGTGCGCATGCCTTCGTCCACTTTGATGCCGCCGGTGGGGCCGATTTGGAGTCCCGCGGAGCGGGCGAGCTCCACGTTGGGTCTGACACCGATGCCGAGAACCACAAGGCCCGCAGGCAGACGCCCTTGGCTGGTAAAAACTGCACTGACATGCCCGTCGCCTTCGAATCCGGTTACCTGCGTGTTCGTCAGAAGTTTAACCCCCTTTGATTCCATGTGACGTTCAACCAACCGCGCCATTTCCCAGTCCAGCATGCGCAGGATTTGGGGCATCATTTCCACCACGGTGACACGGCAGCCACACTCAACCAAGGTCTCGACCGCTTCGACGCCGATCAACCCTCCGCCGATCATCACGACTTCCCGAGGCTTGGCCTGAGCCAGCAAGGCCCTGATGCTGTCCGCATCCGGAACGCTGTGCAGCGTCGAGATATTGCCCTGGTTCACATTGGGGAGAGCCGGAATGACGGGCTTGGCCCCAGTGGCCAGCACCAAATTGTCATAATCGAGCCAGGTGTCAGAGCTCTCACCATTTCGACGGACACGAACACGTTTCTGTGCGCGGTCAATCTCCAGGGCTTCGGTTTCGGTAAGGACCTTCACGTTTTTCACCTTCTGGAAGAAAGCCGGATCGCGCACCACCCCAATGGGTGTGCTCATCAGGTCCTTTTGTTCCTTGACCACGCCCGAAACGTAATACGGCAGACCACACCCAGCGTAGGAAAGAAACTTTCCTTTCTCCAGGATTGTAACCTCCGCCGCGGGATTTAGACGCATGATTTTCGCTGCCGTTTTGGGCCCGGTGGCCACACCTCCGATGACGATAACTTTTAGGGACATAGGATCTTAGGAATCTCCACGAGCCTCAGGGACGCTCACTTCTGCTCGGGGTGCGTTTCCTTCCACCGTTGACGAAGCGCGGTGTGGAGCCGCTCCCGAAACTTGACCGGCAGTTCATACGGCTTGCCTTCCTTGTAGAGCGTGATGGTCTTGCGGATGTTGTCCACGACCACCTGG
>CAIJOU010000616.1 GCA_903822375.1 Candidatus Hydrogenedentota bacterium | reverse complement strand
TTGAAGGGGGTGGTCGGCGAGAGCCGACCGGGGGATGTTTTCCTATTCCTGTGGCTGGTTCCAAGCAACACATCCCCCGACCGCCTCTCGGCGGTCACCCCCTTCAAAGGGGGACTTAAGAGTGCGCACGCTTCCCGGCGGCTTCAATGGCTCCTTCGCGGCTTTGCGTGATGCTCCGGACACGCAGGCGGGCCTTCAATGATGCTACAATACACCCCTGAAAAGGACACCCCGCATTCATGGCCGAAAAGACCGGAGAAAAGTTGATCGTCAGCAACCGCCGCGCATTTCACGACTACCACGTGCTGGACCGCCTGGAGGCGGGCATTTCGCTGCAGGGCACCGAGGTGAAGTCGCTGCGCATGAAGGGCGGCATGCAACTCAAGGACTCGTACATCGACTTTGAGAAGGGCGAGGCGCACCTGGTGGGCGCCCACATCAACCCCTACGAGATGGGCAACATCTACAACCACGCCCCCGAACGGCCGCGGCGCCTGCTGCTGCACAAGCGCGAAATCCTGAAACTCGCGGCGCGCGTGGCCGAAAAAGGTCTTACCGTCATTCCGCTCAGCGTCTACTTCAAGAAGGGCCGCGTCAAGGTGGAACTCGGCGTGTGCCAGGGCAAGCATACCTTCGACAAGCGCGCCAGCATCAAAGACCGCGAAAGCCGCCGCGAGATGGATCGCGCCGTCAAGGACATCCGCAGGGCATAGGAGACCGTCATGCTTCGCGCAGTACCCGGCGCGCGGCCGCTGCTCACCGAAATGGGCATCACCGTGCAGCCCTACGACATAGACTTCGCCGCCCACGTGAACAACGTGGTGTATGTGCGCTGGATTGAGGATCTGCGCATCGAACTCATGCGCAGGCACTGTCCCATGCAGGCGCTGGTGGAGGGCGGCATGGCCGCCGTCGTCGCCGACACGCACATCCGCTACAAAAAGCCGGTGCGCCTCTTCGACGCGCCGGTCGGCCGCGTGTGGAGTTCGGAACTCGGCAAAGTCTCCTGCATGCTCCACGCCGAGATCGCCGTGGACGGTCAGGTCTGCGCCGAAGCCGTGCAGCGGGTGATGTTCGTGGACATGAACACCATGAAGGCCCTGCGCTCGCCGCAGGAACTGCGCGACAGCTTCATGCTCCAAAACACAACCATCGAAGAGGAGTCCGGCCAATGAATCTTTTCAATGGAATCCTGTACGTCCTTCAGCAGACTTGGTTCTATCTGAGCGGCGTATTCATGTTCTTCTTCGGATGGCTGTTCTGAGAGATCGTCATTCCCGCGAAGGCGGGAATCCAGGCTTCCCATGGGCTTGTACGTGGATGACTCCCGCGGCTTCGTGGATTCCTAGTTCTGCGGTTATGACGGAAGAAACAGCGGTGCGCCAGGCATACGGAGGAGTCTTTCATGGACCTCACATCGCTCCAAGGAGAAATAGAGGCCGCCATCGCGCAGCACAAGGGGGCCGCGTTTTACCCCAAGATGTACGACTGCGACGAACCCGGATTTCCACTGGCTGTGAGCGATGAATGGATGCTTTGCCATGCCGTTCTGGATTTCCATCTGAACGGATACAAGCTGCTTCGATTGCGGGACATACAGCGGGTGCAGTGGTGGGGCCTCCGGAGCGGCTACCACAGGATATTGAAGGAAAGGGGCGTTCTGAGCCAATTGGGGCTGGATTTCGAGCTTGACGTCACCAGCATTCAAACAATACTTGGCGACCTGAAGCGCAGGCCCCAGGAAACCGTCCTTGTTCACTTTGACTATGAACGACCCGACGCGCTACATGTTGGAAGGCCGTTAAGAATGGGGACCAACGCGTTCACATTCGCAACGATTTCCCCGAACGGCAAATGGGACGAACCTCCTGCACGGATGCAGTACGAGGATGTGTTCATGATTGAGTTTGGGTGTGAATATGGCGAGGCTTACGGCAACTTTGCCGGACCGCGGCCAAGCCGGGTGCGCAATTAGGACGGCCAATCCTGTGCGCGACAGGCATATCGCCCGCCACGCTGGCACCGCAGGGCGGCGTCGGGTTGCCGGAGCAGGTCGATCAGCCTTAGAATAGCGCCTCTTAACCTCCATCCCGATACGGAACAGGCAGACATGATTTTCCCGACATCACTAGGAAGAGCCGCATTGCGCGGCCCGTTGCTGGCAATAACACTCGGTTGCTGCGCTTTGGCCGCAGCCGCGGCGGATCCGAATCCCCCCTCGATTCACGGCGGCGGCGCCTGGCCCATCCGGCGCCAGTGGACCCCCGCCGAAACGCAGCACTACGCGCAGTGGTTCGAGCGGATGTATGACCGCAAGGCCGGCGGGACGGTGGACCAGCGCACGGGCAAGCTGGCGCGGCTGCTGACGGACCCCGACATGAACCTGCTGTTGGACCCGGAGTTCCTGGGCCAGGGCGGCAATCCGCAATTGCCCGACGGGGTCATCCGCACCTGCCACAGCATGATCGACTGCGCCAAATTCACGGCCTTTATCCCGGCCTATTACGCCTACCGCCGCGCGCTGCCCTGGATGACCACCTCCGTTGCCTCGGGCGAGCGCGGCGTGGACATCCGCATTTCCAAGTTCAACGTGCCCGTCGGCGGGGCGAACAGTTTCACCAGCGGCTCCGTTGCGGCGTTCTTCACCGACGCCGTGGGCGGGTTCATTTCCGGCAACTACCGGGTGAACCTGAACGGCCGAAACGCCGGCCAGACGGACACGGTGCCCGTGGCGCTCAACCGCCAGTTTCTGATGCCCGGCTGCATCAACTATCTGGACGGGCACTGCCTGGTGCTGGCAAAGGTGACCGAATACGGCGAGTTGGCGTTCCTCAACTGCAGCACCACCCAGTCGCGCGACATTTTCAGCTACAACGGCATGAACACGGTCGGCGGCATGACGCCGCGCGGCAGCGACCCCGACGACGAGTGGTCGGGCTGCTTCCAGGGGCTGCGCGTGCTGCGCTACCCCATCGCCGAGACGGACAAGTCCGGCAACGTCATCCGGGTGCGCCGCCGCACCAACGAGGAAATGAAAGAGTTC
>CAIJOU010000615.1 GCA_903822375.1 Candidatus Hydrogenedentota bacterium | reverse complement strand
TTGCCCGAGCCGATGCCGTACACATGCGGCTTGCCCAGCGTGATATGGCGGGCCGCCGGATCAATCGACTTCACACGGATGGTCTCGCTGGCCCAGTCAAAGCACCAGTACCCGTAGAGCCACACGGCCGGTGCCGTCGTCCAGCGTGCGGGCCGGTCTCCCGAGTACTCGAAGGTTCCCGTGTTCTGCGAGGCATGGTCGCGCCATGGGGCGGGACCGCTGTCGACCACCGAAGCGATCGTGGCCCAGTCGTCGCCATTGGGCCAGCGCGCGAGCGTCATGCGTGTGCCGTCGAGGAAGAGTTCGGGCACCACCGGCGGCGTGGAGAAGGTGTCGGGGTATTCGCCGAGATCGATGATGCCCAGTGCGCGCAGGTCGGCCCATTGGACCGCAGCGTGCGCGGCCGGGTCGATTCGTTTCAACACCGTTGCATCGGTGACGGGTTGAAAGGCCCCGGCGGGCAACACGCGCCCACCCAGCAGCACAGGCGATTCGCCCGGCGCGGCACGATAGACCATCATTCCCTGCGCCGTACCCGCGTCGCGGGCCTCAAGTGCAAAAGAAGCGGCCCGTTCATAAGTCCCGCCATGAACCCATACCGTCGCTCCGCCGGTGAAAGACGCGGCGTCTTTCCCGCGCATTTCGCGCAGCAGGTCGCGGGCGCGTTCCAGCGTGGCCAGAGGCTTTTCTGGCGTACCCGGGGCGGTGTCCGCGCCTTTGGGAGAAACATGCAGTGTCACCTCGGCCATGGCGGCCGGCATCCGCAGGCACAGTATCCCGGCAAGGACTACCGTTAAGAATCTGTACTTCATGTGCGCTCCTGTTTCACCCACACCTTCGACCCTGATTATCCCCGGCAAACCGAGTGTGGTGCAAGGCGGGAGGTTGGGAGCGGCGGAAACAGAACGGCGGAGGCCCTTCTCTGCGCGCCCCCCCTCGACAAAACATCTCCCGACCACGTTGCGGTCCGTCAGGGCACGCGGGAAAACGATATTACCGCCCACTCTCCCGACCTGTCGGAAGTTTGATTGCGCCAATGGCATGACGTGATAATGCCTGTGCATGGGTTGGTTGCGCATGCCCGGAAAAGGGCCGTTTCGGGCGTTCAGGCAACGCGGTTCAGTTCAGTGCATGGTCTCATAGGCGGCGGGTTTCCCCCTGCCGGAGTTGCCATGTTGGCCGGTTGGAGGCATCCCAAATGGGAGAATGGTTCGATAGCTTGCGCAAAGGCGTGCTTCACGGGTGGAAAGAAGTTCAGCGAACCTGTGTTTTGTGCAATGCGGCGGTGGAACAACCCGCCTCGGTTGGGGACGGGCCGACCGGCAAACATCTCCGATACGACCTGTGTCCAAGTTGCGAGAATCAGCTGTTCGCACAGTGGGGATTGCCGTTTCAGGATTATCTGGACGTACTGGAGGCACCTGTTGTCGTCACGGACGGCGACGTTGTGCTCAAGGCGGCAAACCGGGCGGCATGCGCATTGCTGGGCATGGAGCCGGCGCGGATGGAGGGGTTGCCCGGCGGCTTGGTGTTTGAGTGTGAGCACGCGCTGGAACCGGAGGGCTGTGGGCGCACCGTTCATTGCAGCGGCTGCGTCATCAGGCATTCTGTGACAGACACCTATTTGAACGGAACCGCCCACGTGCGCCTACCCGCCACGCTGGACCGCGGGACGCCCGAAGGCGGTGCAAAAGTGCGGCTTTTGATTTCGACACTGCGGCGGGAGAATGCAGTGTTGCTCAAAATAGAGGTGGATCCCACCGGCGCGGACTGATTCAGGCTGCCGAGCCGGCATGGATGTCTCGTTGTGCCGTGGTGGGAAGACTTGGAATTATGGGCGGAAATGCCCCGGCGGGAGCGAACATGCGATATGTGAAGACCTGCCCGCGATGCGGGTATTTGAACGATGAAGAAGCGGACGTCTGCGCGCAGGACGGGGAGTTTCTCGGAATGATTCCCGCAGTCCCGGCACCGGATCGTCCGTCTGAGAAAGTCCTACCCCCGCTCGAAAATGAGACCGTTTCCGCCTCTGCGCAGCCCGAACAGGGCGACCGCTCTGTTGCGGCCTCGCCGGATTCTGTTCCGGCGGCGGACCCTGTGCTGTATCTCGACTGTGAAGGAAGCGGCCAATGTCACGCCGTTCGTCCCGGATGGACCGTGGGCCAGTCCCACGCGTCCAGCAGCGCCGAGGCGCAGTTGTCGGGTATTCCCGGCGTCCAGTATGTGCACCGCAGGCACTGCCGCTTTGAATATGAGGACGGGCTTTGGTACCTGTGCCCGCTCCCGCAGGCCGACTACACGAACCCAACAACCATAAACGGCCGCCCAGTCGCCCCCGGCGAGCGGGCGGCGGTGCGTCACGGGGACCGCATTGTCATGGCGGTCGTTCGGCTGACGGTGAGGATGCTTCAGCCATGATGCAACTTGTTCTTCACGGCCGCACGGAAACCGGGCCTGTTCGCGAGACCAATGAGGATGTAATTCTTATCGGACGCGTACTGCAGAATACGGGAGAGACCGGGTTGCGCGTCGGCGAAG
>CAIJOU010000614.1 GCA_903822375.1 Candidatus Hydrogenedentota bacterium | reverse complement strand
CTCTCGTGGCACAGCAAGACCTCTCGTGGCACAGCAAGACCTCTCGTGGCACAGCAAGACCTCTCGTGGCACAGCAAGACCTCTCGTGGCACAGCAAGATCTTTCGTGGCACAGCAAGACCTCTCGTGGCACCCTCAACCGCGCCCCGACGCGGTCGGGGCGCAGGTTGGGGGTGCTCCCTGCCGACCCGCAGCCGGCATGGAAGCAAAAAGCACCCCCAAGTCCGGGCGCTGTCCGGCCCTGAGGGTGCCACAACGAAGCGATTCGGTGTCAGCCTCTTTCGCGACTGGAAAACTCAGCCTTCAGCCTTCAGCCTTCAACCTTCACACTTCACACTTCAGCCTTCTCTCAGTACTCTCCAAGCACCGCGCTGTGGATCCAGTTGACGAACTCACATTCGCGGATGTCGTCCTCGACGATGCCGTCGTCGATCTTGAGCTGCCAGCGGATGTGCTTCAGCGTCGGGTCGGCGTGCACGGCCTCGAACTTCTCCACATAGGCCACCATGTCGTCGTGGTCCTTGAACCAACCCTGCTTGATAAGCCGCTCCTCGCGGGCCAGAATGAGCCGGGCCACCTCGTGCAGGTTGTATTCGGGATGGTACTGCACGCCCCAGAATACGCCCTTCTTGAAATGCACCACCACGGCCTGCACCACGCTCCAGTCGTTGCCCGCCATCAGCGTCGCGCCCTCGGGCAGATCGACCACCTGGTCGTCGTGGCTCACGAAGTGCGAGTAGACCACGGGCTTGTCCTTCATCATAGCGTGTTTGCGGCCCTGGTCCGTCAGCATGATCTTGGTGGCGATGCCCATCTCGCGGCCCTTCGGGTGCGCCGACACGCTGCCGCCCGCCACCGAGCAGGCCAGCTGGATGCCCCAGCAACTGCCGAACTGCGGGATGCCCGCCTCATAGGCGCGCAGCGCCAGGGCTTTGTGTGCCTGCACGCGCGGGTCGTCGTCGTGATAAATGGTCAGGTTGCAGCCGGGCCAGATGACTCCGGCATAACCGGAGAGCTGCTCGTCCGTCGGCGGCACCGCGCCGGGATCGCTGCTGTACCAGATGTCATACTCCGCGCCGGGCAGGCGCTTCACCAGCAGGTCGGCATAAAGCTGGCCCGCCAGCGCCATGCCCACCGTTTCAAACTGCTGCCGGCTTTCAATCGAGTAACCGTCGGGGATCAGGAAACGCAACTTCTCTGCCATGATTGTCTTCCTTGTTGAGTGTCAGGCATCACGCCTGCATCGCCGTAAAGAACTGGTATGCCCTGTCAATGAAACCCGGGTAGTTTTCGTGGGTGAAGTCCGGGTAGATCACCGTTTCTTTTGGGGAGGTTATTTTGTTAAACGCCGCGAACTGGGACGAGGGGGGACAAATCTCGTCCATCAGGCCGACGGCCATGAGCACTTCGGCCTGGATGCGCGGCGCAAGGTGCTGAATGTCAATGTAGCCCAGCTTGGTCCACACCGCCTCCTCACGCTCGTGGCGCGGGTCGAAAAGGCGGAAGTAGTCGCGGATTTCCCGGTAGGCGTCCCTGCACAGGTCCATCTCCCAAACCCGCTGAAAGTCGCACAGGAAGGGGCACATGGGCGCGATGCGTTTGACTTTTGGCTCCAGCGCGGCGCACGCCAGTGTGAGAGCGCCGCCCTGCGACATGCCCATGGCCGCCACGCGTTTTGCGTCCACTTCGGGCAGGCCCATCACGACGCGCGCCAACTGCGCCGTGTCGAGGAAGATGTGCCGGAACATAAGGTTCTCGGGCGGGTCGTCGAGGCCGCGGATAATGTGACCGTTGAGCGTGTTGCCCGAGGTGCCGCCGACGTCCTGCGAAAGGCCGCCCTGGCCGCGCGCGTCCATGGCCGCCACGGTGAAGCCTGCGGCCACCCAGCCGAGCTTGTCGTGCCAGTCGCCGCAGTTTCCCGTGTAGCCGTGGAACAGCAGCAGCGCCGGGCCCGGTTGGACGGCCCGTTTGGGGCGCAGGAACTTGGCATGGACGCGCGCACCGCGCACGCCGGTGAAATAGAGGTCGAAGCACTCGGCAAAGTCCGTCTGGAATTCCGCCTTCACAAATTCCGGACCGGGATCGGTGTTGTGATTTTCCGCCAGCGCCTCGTCCCAGTAGGCGTCGAAATCCGCCGGCCTGGGGTTTATGCCCTGGTAAAGGCGCAGTGCTTCGAGCGACAAATCAAATATCGGCATAGACGACCTTTCGTGCGCTCAAAACCAGCGCAGATCCGGTGATCCAGTCAACGGATATCAACAAATCCAAAACCGGGACAAACGCCGTCTTAAGTCCCCCTTTGAAGGGGGATTTAAAACGGCACTCGTTTCGGTCTTGCTCGAAACCTTTGGGAAGTTGGCCTCGACCATGCTTTTCGGCTTCCTTATTCCATCGCCTCGAGGACCTCGGGCAGTTCCGCGTAGTCATCGCAGACGGCGTCGGGGATATGCCCCTCCAGCGGCCGGTTCTTCACCACCGTCAGCAGCACGCCGCGCGCGCCCACGGCATGGGGTCCGCCCAGGTCGTTGTGCGGCCGGTCGCCGATATGGACGATGCTTTCGATGGGTATGCCGTAATGCGCCGCGACCGCCTCATACACGGCGGGATGCGGCTTGGACCGGCCAATTTCGTCGGAAAAGACAAAGAAATCGAAATGCTCCAGCATGCCCGCGCCGCGCAGCAGCTCGCGCAGGTTGCGGCCGGGGGTGAAGATAGCGTCGGACACAATCGCCAGCGGGTACTTGCCGTGCAACTTGGCCAGCGCCTCGGCGGCGCCCGGTGCGGGATTGGGCTGGTATTCCAGCTCCATGCGCTCCAGTGCGTCCACCAGTGCCGCGAAATCGTCTTTCGGCAGCGACCGGCCGAGGCCGTCCAACAGCACGGTCATCCGCTCCGTCACCGACCAGGTCACATGCTGGTCGTGCCAGACCTTGCGGAACGCCGCATCCTGCACGTCAAAGGCCAGGTCGGAGAGCGCCCGGTCAATGGGGGCGTGCTTCGAAAGCAGCGCATGCAGCAGGTCCCGGCGGGCCTTCGGCTTGGGCGGCAATCCCGCCGCCGCACGCTTCGGCTCGTCCGAATCGTCATGAAAAAGGCAGTCCCACAGGTCAAAAGTCACCGCGCCAATCGGCCGTCCAGCCATGATGTGTCCTTCCATGTTGATGCGCCTGAACAGGCGAAGCGCGATGATAGCACACCCCGTATAATCGGGAAAAACCGCCCTTTCCCCCCTGCCTACCTGCGCGTGGGTTCGGCCGTGCTTCTTTCCATTATTCCCATTTATCGCAAGAAACCAACGTCCGGTCCCGGCTTGGCGCCGCTGAACGGCGGGAGCCCCAACATGCATTCGGCTTGCCGGTGAACACGAAGAGAGCAACCGCGGGAACTGCCGCCGATTGTTTGCATACGGAGTTCCCGCCCTTTCAACGGGCGCCGGCCGGGCGTGCTGGATGACATCCGCGGCAGGCCGTCCATATTGCGCTTCCAGTGCGGGTGGACGTATATTTTCTGGGAGAACAGGCGAGCCGCCGGCCACGCAGGCCTGAGCGGGACCGGAAAAGGCGGGAACCATCAAAACACACGCAACCGTAAACAGGCCGTATACGCCGCGGACGCGCGCGTGGCGGGATGAAGCAACGGGCATCCTGCTGCACCGGGGGGCAAGCGCCGGAGCGGCAATGCGGGTATGGACGTGGTGCATGGCGGCGGCGTTGTGCCTCCTTGGGACGGCGGCAACAGCGGAACCCTTCCGCAGTGCTCTGTATCCCGAGGACTGGCATCCGGGATTCTCGGTTACAGGGGGGGCTTTTCTGCACGATTTCTCCTATGCCGGTTACAAGAACGGCGAGGCGCCGCTGCCCGCCCCTTCCGTGGGAACCGTATTTGACGTGACCCTGTACGGGGCGGACGCGACGGGGGCATCGGATGCGACGACCGCGATACAGTCGGCCATCGACGCGGCCCAGGCGGCAGGCGGGGGTATGGTCCGTTTCCCGGCAGGACTGTACCGCTGCGACGGCACCCTGCTGGTGACCCATTCCAACGTGGTGCTTCAGGGCGTCGGGTCCGAACAGAGCCGCATTTACTTTACCCAGTGGAACGGCATGGCCGACAGGGCCCATCTCACGTTTCGGGGCAGTGTGACGCAGGGCGCAGAGGTCCCCCTGGCGGCGGACGGCCAGAACGGCGCATCTTTCGTGGAAGTCGCCGATTCGAGCGGGTTGACCCCGGGAGATGACATTGCCGTGGGTTGGGTGATCACGCCCGACTTTGTGGCCGAGCACAACATGACCGGCACCTGGCAGGTATCGGTGAACCAGTGGCGCCCCATGTTCCGGCGCAAGGTGGCGGCCGTGGACGGCAGTGTCACGCCGCACCGGGTCACGCTGGACGTGCCGTTGCGCTATCCCGCCAAACTGCGCGACAGTGCCAGTATCCGCAGGGAGACGGGTTACATTTCCGAGTGCGGCATCAGCGACCTGGGCCTGTCCAACGCGGTGGCCTACCTGGATGCCTGGAACCTTGAAAGGGAGCACCTGCTCCTGTTTGAGAGCGTCAAGGACTGCTGGGCGTTGCGGCTGAAATCTTTCGCCTCCCCGCTGGCCGCCGACACGCGCGCGTACCATCTGCAGAACAGCGGCCTGCACGTGCTCAACGGGAAGCGCGTCACCGTGGCCGACTGCCGTCTGGAAAAGGCGCAGAACCGGGGCAGCGGCGGGTGCGGTTACCTCTACGAGGTGGGCACGAGCAACGAGGTGCTGTTCCGCGACTGCGACGGCATTGACGGCCGCCACAATTTCATCCAGAACTGGGACTTTGGCACATCAGGATGCGTCTTCCTGCGCTGCCACAGCGCGGGCGGAAGAAACATCCTCTCCGCCACATCCTCTCTCGGTGTTGGAACCACGTCGGAATACCACCACGAACTGGCCATGGCCTGCCTGGTGGACTCGTGCACGCTCGACGACGGATGGTCCGCGATCAACCGCGGCACGGAAAGCACTGGCGCCGGAATCACGGCCACGCAGTGCGCCGTCTGGAACGCCCACGGCACCGGCATGATCCGGTCGATGCAGTACGGGCTGGGCTACGTTATCGGCACGGAGGGACCGTCGCTGTACACCTCGCTCCTGCTGCTTCCCCTGTCGGAGGGCACCGCTCCGGAAGACTGGGTGGAGGGCCAGGGACAGGGCCGTTTCCTCTGCCCGCACTCGCTCTATGACGACCAGTTGGCGCGGCGCCTGGGCGGTACCGGTGAGACGCAGTGCCGTGACTGTGCCTGTTACAGCGATCTTTTCGACGGCGAGTGGACCGCTTTTGCCGACCAGTGGGGTTCGCAGGACCCGAACGTGCCGATCATGCCCGGCAGCGTGGTGCCCGAGCGGTGGACGCTGGCGCTGGTGTCGGAATGCCTTTGCCACCCGGACGGCATTAACCACGATGCCGTGGAGAACGCCTACTTTGCCAATCTCTCCCTGCTGTGGCTGGAGAAGAGCGCGGTGCGCACGCAGACGGGGCCCTTCGTTCATGTGCTGGCCGCGCTGCTCGCGGTCAGCGCGGAACTGCGGAGCCAGCTTGCCGCGAATTTCGGACTGACGGGCAATTACCAGTCGATGACCGGGGAACCGCTCTCCGCCGCGGGCGATGCCGACGGGGACGGGCACAGCAACGGAGAGGAATATGAAAGCGTGCGCAGGGCGGGCGGCGACGCGCAGGACTATGTGACGGCGGCCCTGTCTCCGCGCATTACTGGAGACGGGGTCCTGCCCGTTGCGGGGATACCCGCGATTGCGCTTCTGGCGGGGGCCCTTCTTTTGGCTGGCAGAAGAAAGAGAACCACCGATGGACACCGATAAACGCCGATGAGGAGCCGGTCATCCTATCGGTGTTTATCCGTGTTCATCGGTGGTTGATTTTGACCGGTTCTTCGAGAAGGCATACCATGGTGATCGCAAGGAGGAAAACATCGCCATGACTGACACAGATTTCCAAGCTCCGCCGGTAATTCCACCGTCAACGTCCCCGCCGCCCCCGATACGGCCGGCGGCTCCGCAGCCACTCCGGTCCCCGCAGGAAGGCAACGGTCTGGCCATCGCGAGCATGGTCCTGGGGATAGCGTCTTTTGTGTTGGGCGGACCGTTCTGCTCGGTTCCCGGCGTCATTTTGGGCCACATATCGCTCGGCAAAATCCGCCGGGGCGTCATGTCTCGGGACGCGCGGGGCTTCGCCATGGCCGGCACGGTTCTCAGTTGGATCAATATCGCGCTGGCGGTGGTCTGTATAGTGATCTTTCTCGGGTTGTTCTTCTTCGCCGGCAATGCGGGCCGGGTGTCGCCGTTTGTATATTCCTTGTAACACCGAACGGCCGTCATAACCGTTGAAAGGGAGCTTGCATGTTATGGACAACGCACCCCATGCCTTCACCTCCAGGGAACGGCCCCGTACCGGCCCGCCGCAGGACGGCAAGACACTGCCCATCGTCAGTCTGGCGCTCGCCATTCTCTCTTTCGTGGCCTGCGGTCCGGTCTTTTCGATTCCGGCCATCATTCTCGGCCGCAAATCACTTGCCCGGATGGAGTGCGGCGCCATGCCCCGGGAGAACGAGGGACTTGCCAAGACCGCCACAATCCTGGGTTACGTGAACCTGGCGGTTTTCGCCCTGTCGCTTGTCTTCATGGCCGCTTTCCTGTTCGTCTTCACCGACATCGGGTCGTCTGCGATTCGCCTCTATTTCAGGCGTTGAGCCTCAAGAATGGACGAAATCACTTCTTCTCTCCGCCAACCGGCGGCAGGTCGACCTCCACGAATCGCGCTTCGCGGCGGTTGTGGTCGTAGGAGAACACGAACCGGCCGTCCACGATCAGCGGGCAGGGATAGGCGAGCTGGCCGCCGGTGATCACATCCTCTTTCACGGCCCAGCTTTGCATCTCGTCCTCGCTCAGCCAGATGGACAAGGGGTCGCGCACGGCCCGCTCGCCGACCACGCCGCCCCTCGCGTTGTGGATGAGCGCAATGCGGCCGTCAGGAAGGCGGATCAGCGCGGCGAGTGAGGTGGGATTGGGAATGTTGGTCTGCCACGCGTCGGTCCAGCTGCGGCCGTTGTCTTTGCTGTCGGCGCGCCAGAGAAAGCCCCCGTACTCGGCGCGCATCAGCATCGCGATGCGCCCGTCCTTCAACTGCACGACCGTGCTTTCCAGTAGGCCCAGCGGACGGTTCCGGACGCCTTGATACTCCGTGAGGTTTCGCAGTTCCGGGTCCTTGGTGATCAACACCGAACAGCCGTGCAGGTGTGTGGCAAACTTGTCCGGCTTGAACGCAGGGTCGGGATGAGGCGGCAGCGCCAGCGCCTCCGCTTCCGACTTGGCCCGGGCCAGTTCGGAGATGCCCGACAAAAGCGGCTTGGGCCGCTTCTCAAAGAAAGAGGTCGGACACAGGTACTCGCCGTTCGCCAGTCGTATGGGATGCTCGATCATGAGGTCGTCGCTTGCGCGGAAATGGACCGTCTCCCGCGCGCTCCAGGTGAAGCCGTTGTCGGTTGACTCCATGCGGAAGTAGTGCCACACCGTGTATTGCAGTTCCGACGGCCAGCCCGCGCCGAAGGCGATGACCCTGCCCGATGGCGTGACATGCATCAACGTCATCGCCCCCGCCTCCTTGTCCGCAGCGAGCAGGATGTACGGCTCGCCCCAGGTCCTGCCCTTGTCCGTCGAACGCGACGCCAGCACGTTGTTGTCCGTCGAGGGCTCGTTGTCGCTGCCTGACAGCCACCAGCACAACAAATCGCCGTTGGGCATCTGCGCAATGTTCGCCCCGCACGCCAGCCGGTAAGTCACGCCGTCGTGCGTCCAGCCTTTGTGCCCGTCGAAGACGACGCTTTCATGCACGCGGATATGGGGGGCGTCCTGTGCCGCTGCAATGGCGGCGCACGACAAGGTCACCACTGAAAGCACACGAGCTAACGAATTCATGCGACAACCTCCATTCGAATTGCACTGCTGCGCGGCGAAAAATGTAGGACAGCCGCCCTCTTAGCCTTTGACGCCGGGCATCGGAATGTCGAGGCACATGCACTGCGGTTTCCATTCGAATTATGGCATTTTCTTGCGCCGCGTTGGTGAGATTGGCGCAAAGAGTTTGTAAAACGTTTGTAAAGAATCCGGGGGGCTGGGTGTTCCAGATCCCCCTTTGAAGGGGGTGGCCCGAAGGCCCGGGGGATGTGGAAGTTATGTGCAACACCAAGCAGAACATCCCCCGTTCGCTGCGCGAACTGCCCCCTTCAAAGGGGGACCAGAAACAGCACTGTACTTCTTTCTTCCTTCTTCCTTCCTTCTTCTTCCGACCTTCTGGATTCTAGATTCTGGATTCTGGATTCTGAATCCCCTTCCCCTCCCTGTATGCTACACTCTTCGCACCGGACGCGGCGGGTGTGCCGCGTCCACCGGAGAGGGCGATGTCGGCAGCGTTTGCACAACCAGCATTGGCAATGGAGGGCGTTTCGAAGCGCTTTCCGGGGATGCTGGCTGTGGACAGGGTGGACTTTGAGGTGGCGCCGGCGGAGGTGCATGCGCTGATGGGGGAGAACGGCGCGGGCAAGTCAACGCTGATGAAGATTTTGACGGGCTCGTTTGACGATTACACGGGCACGATCCGCATTGGCGGACAGGAGGCGCGCATCCATTCGCCCGCCGCCGCCAAGGAGCAGGGCATCGGCATGGTGTACCAGGAACTGAGCCTGGCCCGGCCGATCAGCATCGCCGAGAACCTGCTTGTCGGGCGGCTGCCCGTGCGCTGGGGCGGGTTCATCGACCGGGCGGCGCTGCTGCGCGAGGCACGGGGCTGCCTGGAACGGGTCGGGCTCGACCTAGACCCGCTCAAGACGGTCGGGGAGATCAGCCCGCACGAGGCGCAGCTGGTCGAGATCGCCAAGGTGCTGGGCAACCACCCGTGCGTTTTGGTGCTGGACGAGCCCACCTCGTCGCTGTCGCGCGACGAGGTGCAGCGGCTGTTCCGGATCATCCGCGATCTGCGCAACCGGGGCCTGGCCATCGTCTACATCTCGCACCACCTGCCGGAGATCTTCGAGATTGCCGACCGGGTGACGGTGATGCGCGACGGGCGCAAGATCGCCACCAAGGAAATCCACGAGGTCACGCCGCAGTCGCTGGTGCAGATGATGGCG
>CAIJOU010000613.1 GCA_903822375.1 Candidatus Hydrogenedentota bacterium | reverse complement strand
TTCAACCCATTTCAGGGTTGTCTGTTTTGTCTGCTGTATTCCGGGGGTTACCTTCGGTCACCCCCGGCTACCCACATTCATCCCCTCCGGGGAAAGGAACAATTCCGCAAAACGTACAGAGCCGTAAAGTTCACCGCCCAATTGCACCGCGATGCCGATTGACTCCGTTACGATTTGGCAATTGCCTTAAACGATGTTCGCCGCGATGCGGCCCGCCAGTTCGCGGGCGTGCCGGATGCAGTCGTTTGCGGAGATGCCGAAGTAGCCGTTACCCGCGAGGTGCAGGCCGTCGATGCACTGCATGCGCTGCTGGATTTCCTGCAGCCGCGCCTTGTGGCCCAGATTGTACTGCGGTATGCCGCTGGTGTGCCGGATGACGCGCTGCAGCACGGGCTTGCCCCGGAACCCAAGCACGGGGTCGGCATCCTTCATGGCCGTCTCCACCAGCGTCTGGTCGTCCGCCTCAATGGCGCGCAGATCGTGCGCGCCGCCGATCATGATTTGCAGGAGTTTGTGCCCCTCGGGGGCGCGGCCCGGGAAAATGGAAGAACTCCAAAGCACGCCGAGCGAGCGCACGCCTTCCATGCGCGGAATGAGATAGCCGAATCCGTCCAGCGGGTTGGCGATGTCCTCGCCCTTGAATCCAAGCCCGATGACCGCGATGGTGGAGGACTTTATTTCCTTCAACCGCTGCGCCAGCATACTGTCCAGTCCGGCCACAAACGGTGCCGCCTGCTCCGGCGGTGTGGCAATCACCACGACGTCATGATGTACCGTCTGTGTTCCGTTCCCGTCGCGGACCACCAGGTCAAAGCCCTTCTCAGTGCGCGCGAAGGATTCGATGGTCACCGCGCTGCGGATATGTTCGCGCAGTTCATCGGCAAGCGCGCCGATCAACTCGTTCATTCCCTCCGCAAAGGAAAGCAGCTTGTTCGACATGGGGTTCTTGGAGGTGCTAACCAGCTCGTCGACCTTCTCCGGCGCGCCGCCGGCGCGCTCCTCGGCCCTGCGCTGCTTGATGCGCGCGAACATGCCCCGCACCACGCTGCCGTGCGACTGCTCCATCTCGTGGAACACCTTCAGCGTGCTTTGAATGCTGAGCGTGTTCACGTTGCCCGCGTAAATGCCCGACATGAGGGGGTCGAACATGCGCTCGACCGCCTTTCGACCGAAGCGCCGCGCCACAAAATCAGCGACGCTTTCGTCGCCCTCCGCCGTGCGTTTCTTGATAAAGGGCTCCAGGGCAAAGCGAAGCTTCGCCGACAGCGGAAGCACCTTGGTGCCCAGGAAGCCCGGAGGCGACAGCGGAATCTGGTGCAGCGCGCCCCCGATGAGCAGAAAACGTTTGCGCGCGGTGTCGCTGCTCACCACAAGACGGTCGCGTATGCCCAGTTCCTTGATCAGTTCAAAGGTGGCGGGCTCGTTGTTCAGGAAACCGTTGGGCCCCCATTCCACCAGAAAGCCGTCGATCCGTTTCGAGCAAATGGCGCCGCCGGGCCGCTCGCCCTTTTCGTAGACCGTCAAGTCTGCCTTGTCGCCGAGGAGTCGCTTCAGGCTGTGCGCCACGGCCAGCCCCGAAACGCCCGCGCCGATGATGCCTATGCTTGTCGTCATTGCTCTTTTCCTTCAACCACGTTCATGACCAGCCCGGCCAGGGCGCGCATCACGCCTTCGTCCGCATTGGGGCAGGGTATCCGCTGAAAGCGGCGAATGCCCTGCTCCTCGGCGAAAGACTTCAAATCAATCTCTATGTCCCAGAGTGTCTCGATGTTCTCCGCGGCAAAGCCCAGGGGGACCACGACCAGGTTCTTCACGCCGTCCCCGGCCATTCCTGCAATGACCTCTTTTGAATTGGGCTCAAGCCATTGTGCCGGCCCGAAGGCGCTCTGCCAGCCGAGTGCGGCGCGGATGTCCGGGGGAAGTGCGGCGCACACAAAGCGGAACGTTTCCTGCACCTGATTCCTGTAGGGGTCGCCCGCGCGTATCAGTTTCACCGGCACGCCGTGTGCGGAGAACAGCACCGCCGTGGAGTCCGGCGCCGCACCGGACAGGGAGTGCAGCGCGTTGAGGGTTTCGCGGGCAAGGAAACCGGCGTACTGGCGCAGTTCCGGCCAGGAGTCCACCGATGCGAGGGGCACTCCGGGCAGGTGTTTCTTCATTGCACGCCGCAATTCCCGCATGCAGGACCCGGTGGTGGCGCGGCAGTAGTGCGGATACATGGACAGCGCGACGACCCTGGTCGCGCGCTCGGCTTTGAAGCGCTGCACGGCCTCCTCGATGAAAGGATGCCAGTAGCGCATACCGGGAAGCACCACCGCCGCGACACCCTGTGCTTCCAGCGCTTCCTGGACAACCCGTGCCTGCTGTTGGGCGATGGCGTTGAGCGGCGTCCTGCCGCCAATCCGCTCGTAGCGGGCGGCGCTTTCCGCGGCGCGTCTTTTCACGATAAGCTTGGACAGCCATGGCCGCACCAGAAAGCCGAGCGGCACGTCGATAATGTCGGGGTCGCGGAAGATGTTGAGCAGGTACGCGGGCACCTCCGCGGTGGAATCGGGCCCGCCCATATTCAGCAGCACCACCCCCAGTTTCCAGTCTGCCATGGTCTACACCGTTCTTGAGAAGGTGGCGCCCGCATTCGGGCCTTTGCGGCCGTCGAGATAATTGTCGAAATGGAGCGCGATGTTGCGCAGGAAGAAGCGCCCCGTCTCGGTCGCCTCCACTGCGCGTGCGTCATTCACAACAAGGCGCTTCTCTATCAATGGGGCGAGACGCGGCAGTTCCAGTGCGAAGTAGTCGTCAAAGACGATGCCGAAACGGCCCCCAATCTCCTCCTTCACGACCACGCCGTTGCACAGGATGTCCATGACCACGCGGCGCCGGATCAGGTCGTCGCCGTCAAGCGTCATCTGCCGCTGCACGGGCAGTCGCCCGGCGCGCACGCTTTCAAAGTAGGGCGCGTTGTCCTTGATGTTCTGGCAGTAGTAGCCGGACACGTCGCTGATGCTGGTGGCGCCCAGGGCGACGACGTCGGTTTCGGCCTTGGTCGTGTAGCCCATGAAATTCCGGCGCAGCCGCTTTTCGCGCCACGCCACGGCCAGTTCATCCTCCGGCTTGGCGTAGTGGTCCATGCCGATCATCTCGTACCCGGCCTGCTGCAGTCGCGCGATGGTGAGCAGGTACAAATCAAACTTCATGTCCGTGCCCGGGATAAGGCTCGTGTCGATGTTGCGCTGGTTGTCGCGCAGGTTTGGCAGAAAGGCGAAGCTGTACACCGCGATGCGATCCGGGCCGAGTTCAACCACCCTGGACATGGTGTCGTTCGCCTTGTCCAGGTTCTGCGTGGGCAGCCCGTACACAAGGTCGAAATTGAGGCTGCGGACACCGTGCTGGCGGATGACGCCGCAAAACTCCGCCGTGCGCTCGAAGGTCTGGTTGCGCCCAATCCGCTGCTGCACTTCGGGATCGAAATCCTGCACGCCGATGCTGAAGCGGTTGAAGCCGTTGTCCAGCAGGAAATGCAGCTTCTCGTCCGTGCAGGTCATCGGGTTGGTTTCAATGGCCAGTTCCGCATCGTCCGCCACTTCGAAGGACTCTCGGACCAGATTGAGTATCGCCGTGAATTCACCGTTCTTCAGCGTGGACGGCGTGCCGCCGCCCCAGTGAATCTGGGTGACGCGGTGGCGTTCGGGCAGTAGGGAGGCAACCAGCCGGATTTCCTGCTGCAGCGCTTCCGCGTACTCGGCCGTCTGCGCGTCGCACTCCAGCTTGCTCGTGTTGCAGCCGCAATAGTGGCAGATGGTCGAACAGAAGGGAACATGGAAATAGAGCGTCAGCGGCGTGTCCGCCGAATGGCGCCGCAGCACCTCCGCATAGGCGTCGCCCGAGTCGGCCACCGACCACACCGGGATGGTCGGGTAGCTCGTGTAGCGCGGTGCGGCGACATCCATTTCCCGGACCAGTTCCTTGCCGGGTATGACTGCGGTGCCTGGCTTCATGCCCCGCTCCTGTAGGCGTGCACGAAGTCCACCAGCGCCCGTACGTTCTCCACCGGCGTCGGGGGCGTGATGCCGTGGCCAAGATTGAAGATGTACCCCGGCTGTCCGGCGTTCTCCGCCAGAATCCGGCGCACCTTTTCCAGCAGAATCTCCTTCGAACCCAGCAGGGTGATCGGGTCCAGGTTGCCCTGATACGCCTTGGGACCGCGGCCCGCATACTGCTTTCGCACGGCGGCGAGGTCCACGCGCCAGTCCACGGCCAGCACGTCCACAGGCAGGTCAATGTTCTGCGGGATGAAGGCGCCCGCGTCCTTGCTGAACAGGATAAGCGGCTTGCCGCAGCCGCCCAGTTCCTCGAAAATGCGCCGCACGTAGGGCAGCGAGAACTCCCGGTAGTCCATGGGTGACAGCGCGTCGGCCCAGGAGTCAAAGAGCTGCACCGCGTCCGCACCGGCGTCCAACTGCATGCGCAGATAGCGGATCAGCGCCGTCGTGAGTTTGCCCATAAGCGTGTGCAGCGCCGAAGGGTCGGTGTTCATCATCTGTTTGACCACGGCATAGTCGCGCGAGCCCATGCCCTCCACGCCGTAGCAGGCCATCGTCCAGGGCGCTCCGGCAAAACCGATCAGCGCCTTGTCTGCCGGAAGTTCGCGGCGGACGATGCCCAGCGCGTCCTTGAGAAAGGCGGTGGCCACCTCGAAATCGGGGTCCTTGAGGCGATCAATGTCTTCGCGGGTGCGAATCTGCGGGCTCAGGCGCGGGCCCTTTCCCTCCAGAAACTCCACGTTGATGCCCATCGGCTGGAAGGGGATCAGAATGTCGGAGAAGATGATCGCCGCGTCAAAGCCGAACTCGCGCACCGGCTGCAGCGTCACCTCCGCGGCCAGCTCGGCCGTATGGCACATGGTGAGGAAATCGTGCTTGCCGCGGACTTCCTGGTAGGCCGGGAGATAGCGCCCCGCCTGGCGCATAATCCAAAGGGGGACGTGTTCCGTGGGCTGTCCTTTGCACGCACTAAGAAATGGTGACTGGCTCATGGGGCTCCGTTTCTATGAATAGCACTCTTTAATGGTTTCCAGAATGGTGGCGACGGCGCCGTCCACGTCCGCATCGGTCATGGCGGTGCTCAGGAAGCCCACCTCGTATCCGGACGGCGCAAAGTATATGCCCTTCTCCAGCAGTTTCCGGTGGAGCGCGGCATAGCGCGCGATGCCCGGCTTGCCGATCGCCGCCGCCGTCCGGGGCAGCGCGTCGCTGTCAAAGCTGAACCAGAACAGCGCGCCTGTCTGGATGTACTGCACCGGAAGGGCGGCGGATGCCAATCCGTCTTCAATGCCTTTCTTGAACCGCGCCGCGACCGCATGGAGCCGGTCCCAGCCGCCCTGGTCGAAGAGCACTTCGAGCGTGGACAAACCGGCCGTCATGGCCACGGGGTTGCCCGACAGTGTGCCTGCCTGGTACACCGGACCGACCGGTGCGAGGTGGTCCATGATTTCGGCTTTCGCCGCCAGTGCGGCCGCGGGGAATCCGCCGCCGATGACCTTGCCCAGCGTGACGATGTCGGGCTCGACGCCGTAATGCTGGAACGCAAACGCGGGCTGCACCCGCAGCCCCACCAGCACCTCGTCGAGCAGCAGCAGTGCGCCGTGCTCGCGGGTGATCCTGCGCAGGAACGCCACAAACTCGGGCCGCTGGTACAGCAGGCCGTTGTTGGCAGGAATGGTCTCCAGCGCCACGGCGGCGATCTTGTCGCCGTGCGTTTTGAAGATTGCCTCCACCGCGGCCTCGTCGTCAAGCGGCGCCACCAGCGTGGTGGCCGCGATTTCTTCGGGAACGCCCGCCGAACTCGATGCGCCGAAGGTGACGAGCCCGCTGCCCGCGTTGACGAGCATGGAATCCAGGTGGCCGTGATAGCAGCCGTCGAATTTCAGGATGTAGGGCCGGTTGGTCACGCCGCGGGCAAGCCGGACGGCCGTCATGACGGCCTCCGTGCCGGAGTTGACGAAGCGCACCTTCTCGGCAAAGCCGACCCGTTCCAGCACCTTTCGCGCGAGCAGCGTTTCAGAGCGGTGCGGCGCGCCGAAGGTCCAGCCGTCCACCAGCACCTTCTCAATGCTTTCGCGCACGTACGGATGGGCGTGGCCCAGCACCAGCGGACCCCAGGAACAGCAGAAATCCAGGAACCGGTTTCCGTCCCAGTCCTCCAGATACGCGCCCTCGCCGCGCTTGAAGGTGATGGGCGTGCCGCCCACCGATTTGAAAGCGCGTACGGGCGAATTCACGCCGCCCGGCATGACCTCCAGCGCTTCCTTGAAAAGTTGTTCGGACTGTCTGCTCTCCATGTCTTCTCCCGTCTTATATCCAGTTTTCCGCGTGCAGTTGGCGGGTAAAGTAGCTCAGGATGATCTCGGCGCCGGCCCGCGTGATTGCGGTCAGCGATTCGAGCGCCACCGCCTGCAAATCCGCCGCCCCGGCCTTGGCCGCAAACGCGATGGAGGCGTACTCGCCGCTGACCTGGTATGCCGCCAGCGGCTGGGTGACCCGGTGTTTCAGTTCGGCGATGATGTCAAGATAGGGCAGTGCCGGTTTGACCATGATGATGTCCGCGCCCTCGGCCACATCCTGCAGCGCCTCCAGAATCGCCTCTTTGCCGTTGCGCATGTCCATCTGGTGGCTCTTGCGGTCGCCGGAGGACGGGGCCGAGTGTGCGGCCTCGCGGAAGGGACCGTAGAAGGCCGAGGCGTATTTCACCGCGTAGCTCATGATGGGCGTGTTCTGCAGGCCCGCCGCGTCCAGCGCCCGCCGAATCGCCTGCACGCGCCCGTCCAGCATGTCCGACGGCGCGACCATGTCGGCGCCGGCCTGGGCGTAGTCCACCGCGGCGCGCGCAAGAATGGCAATGGTTTCATCGTTCAGTATCTCGCCGTCCGGCGAAACCAGGCCGCAGTGGCCGCTGCTGGTGTAGGCGCACAGGCACAGGTCGGGAACCACGTTGATGTCTTTGCCAAAGGCCCTCTTGAGTTCGCGCAGGGCGCGGCAGATGAGCGCCTTGTCGCCGCAGACGCCGGAGGCGTGCTCATCCTTTGCCTCGGGAAGGCCGAACAGGATGTGGTTGCGTATGCCCAATTCCAGGTCACTGCCGATCTGTTTCACCAGTTCGTCGACGGAATTGCGGACGATGCCGGGCAGGGTTTTGATCTCCTGCACCTGGCCCGTGCCCTCCACCACAAAATGCGGCTGGATGAGCTTCTGCTTCTTGACGGCCGTCTCCGCCACCAAGTCGCGCAAAATGGGCGTCATCCGCAGGCGTCTTGGGCGTATCGTCGGAAACTCTTGCATGTCAGCATCCCTCTCGTTTGGATGAATTATTCAGAATAGACGTCACTGTGTCCAGCAGGCCCTCGCGGCAGGCCCGCCCCGCAACCACCACGTTCGCGTGTCCCGCCGCCGCCAGCGCCGCTGCCGTGGTAGGGCCGATGGCAACCGCGGTCGCCTTTTCGGGTATTGGGTAAAGCCGCACAAAATGCTTCACCCCCGAAGGGCTCATGAATACAAACAGGTCTGAGTCGCAGAAACTCAGTGGCTGCGTCGCCTCCGCGTCAAGCGGCTCCGTGCGGTACAACACCAGTTGCGTGACCGCTATGCCCGCGCCGGCAAGCCGCTCCACCAAGTCGCTGCCCATCTTCTCGGGACGCGGCAGCAGCACGGACGGATGGTCCTGCCCATGCCGGGCAATGAACTCCTCCGCCAGCGCCGCACCGGTGTGCACTTCGGAAACAAGGCTCACCCCGTAGCCCATCCGTTCCACAAACTCGGCCGTGTTCGGGCCGACGCAGGCGATGCGGGGCACAAAATCACTGGGGGACTGCGCCAAGTGCCCAAGGAATATGGATGCGGCGTTCGCGCTTGAGAAGATGACCCAGTCAAACTCATGCAGTCTGGCGAAGATGCTTTCAAGTTCTTCGGGATGGCCGACTTGGACGATCCTGCTGACCGGCACCGCATGGAATTCCACCGGCAGTTCGGCCAAAGCCGACTCCGTTTCCGCGGCGCCGTTTGCGATCGTGGCGGTGAAGAGCCTTCTGTGCATGGCTGTCGGGCTCAGTTTTTGGGGGCTGTCGTCAGCGCATGAATGACGCGCTGCGCGGCATCGGCCGGCGTGCCGCCCGTTGCCTCGGCGCGCACGAAGGCCGGCGCGTCATGCAGTTGCCACTCGTCCGGACCCAATATGGCCTTGATATGCAGTTCCGCGCCCCGGCGCTGCGCATGGATGCCCAGCGGCATGCCGCAGCCGCCGCCCAGCAGTTCCAGCGCCCGGCGCTCCGTCTCCACTTCCGCCGCCGTGTCCGCATCGTGCAGTTGCTGCAGCAGGGCAACCAGTTCGCGGTCGTCCTCGCGGGTTTGCAGTGCCAGCGCGCCCTGGCCCGGCGCCGGGAGCATGTCCTCAAAATCGAGCACCACAACGCGATAGCCGGCCGCCTGAATGCTGAGCCGCCGATATCCCGCCGCGGCGATCAGAATGGCGTCGTACTGCCCGGCCACCAGTTTGGCGATGCGGGTCGGCACATTGCCGCGCAGTTCCTTGATCGTGGCGTTGGGCTGCATGGCCATGATCTGGAGCGCGCGCCGCTTGGAGCTGGTCCCGACGCTTGGGTTTTCCGGCAGCAACCACGAATGTCCCTCGCGCGCGACATCATCCCGGACAAGCAGCAGGTCGTTGGCCTTCTCGCGCGGCGGGATGGCCGCGATGGTCAGCCCCTTCGGGCTTTCCGTGGGAAGGTCCTTCAGGCTGTGCACGGCGAGGTCGATGCGGCCCTCCAGCAGGGCCTCTTCGAGTTCCTTGGTGAAGAAGCCCTTGCCCTCCACCATGTGCAGCGGCACATCCTGGATGCGGTCGCCTTCCGTCTTGATGATGATGGTTTCTACCGGCACGCCCGCGATGCGGGCGACCATGTCGGCGATCATGCCGGTCTGCGTGCGGGCCAGGTCGCTGCCCCGGGTGCCGATAACAATCTTGTCTTTCGTCATTGGTGGACCCTCTCCACGCCCACCCCGTCAAGGTAGGAACTGACCGCCTTTGTGCAGCAAGTGCGGGCAATCTGCTTGATGCCGTCCGCATGCACCACCGCCCAGCGCTTGGCCAAGACCCGCACCCATGAGTTTAGCGCCTCTTTCTCGCCGAATTCCAGATGTGGCAGGTCCTTTTCGAGCAGCTTGTGCAGCAGTTCCAGCCCCTCGCGCTCATAGCGCGCCCGGATCGCGCCTATGGCTGGGTTGATGCTCCGAACCTTCCACCGGTCAATGATGGTCTGCGCCCCGGCGGCCAGAATGGCCTGGGCGTCGCTGACCGACTGGCTGCGGTTGTGCTGGTGTGTGCGGGCCTGCTTCTGCAGCGAATCCATGTTGATGAGCGTTACGCCCGCCAATTCGCCCACGGCCGGGTCCACATCGGGCGGGATGGCCAGGTCGATGACCAGTTTCTCGTGGTGCTTGTGCTCGCTGAAGAAAGACGTTCCGAAGAGGTAGTGGGGCGCCGAGGTCGCCGTGGCAAGCACGTCAAAGTGCGGCCGTTCGGCGAAGAACGCCTCCAGCGACATCGAGTTGCCGCCGAAACGCTCGACAAACTCGTCGCTGCGTTCCTTGGTCCGGTTCACGAACACCAGCTTCACATTGGAAGTCCCGGCCAGGAAGGAGCCCACCTGCTCGATCATTTTGCCCGCGCCCACCAGCACGGCCGTCACATGCCGGTGCTTCTGGCAGAATTCCGCTGTGCGGCTTTCCGCAAGCGAGGCGACGGACAGTTTGCCCTCGCTCAGCGAGGTGTTCGTGTACACCCGCTTGACGACGGTCAGGATCTGCTCGTACAGGAAGTGGATTTTCGGACCCGTAAGGCCCAGCGCCTTGGCGCGAATGAACGACTGCTTGAACTGGCCCAGAATCTGGCGCTCGCCGACCACCATGGAATCGAGTGAACTCGCAACCAGAAGCAGGTGTTCCAGGGCGTTTCTGCCCTGCAACTGCACCCACTGTTCCTCCGGCGGCACGTCCCGGTGCGGGTCGCTGGCGATAAACCAGGCGCGCAGCACTTTCAGCAACACCGACGGACCCCTTCGGGAAATGATGATAAAACTCGCGCGGTTGCACGTGGAAATATACACAAGCTCTTCCGCGTCAAGCACTTCCCGCAGTTCGTTCAGCTTCGCTTCCTGCTGGGATTCGGGAATCACCAGGCTCGAAAGCTGGTCCATCGAATCGGCGGACTTGTGGGTCACGCCCAGTATTACCAGTTCATCCAGGCCGCTTTTGGACGACATGCATTCAGCGATGTTGCCGCGTCCCGCCTGTTCATGTTCAGTCATCAAACCCATCCTTTCAGGTGCTTTTGCCGTCTGCCAGGCACGTGTCGCGTGTGCAGTTTCCGCCGGATGGGGTGTTTTGCGGTCAGTCCGCGCCCAAAGGGAGGAAGGACACACGGCATACGTCTTGAGATTGCCTGGGGGACATTAAACTCAATCGGTGCACGTGAGCCTGAACCGTTCTTGGTGCGTCCGTAGATTCCCCGTAGGGTATTGGGCGGTTTGCTTCTCGCGCTGCAATCCATTCACGCGGCAGAACCGGTGAAAGGACCCGTCAACCCGTCCAATTTCCGGAAGACACCCGGAAACGGTCCGTTAGGCCAGCGGCGGGCCGCGCAAAAGCCACGGCGACCTGAAAGAGGCGGTGAGGGGGGGCTTGGAGGGAAGGGGCACCACAGCGCAGTTGGTGGTCAGCGCCAAAGCGCAGATTGCCATTGCGATAGCGGTAAATAGTGTGAACAACAGGACGCGGAACGGCCCGCTGTCATCCTGCTGCGAACAGTGATGGCGCCACATTTGGGGGGCCACACCGTGCAGCGCCGCGATAACGGTATAACCGCAAACAATCCATACCAGCAGCTTGTAAGCCACTGTCATTTGTTTGCGCCGACGCGGTTTGTCTGTTTGCCAAAGCTTCATGAACATTCGTTTCCGATGTCGATAACGAAGTATATCATATCAGGACGCGAGGCCTTGACCATCAGGGTTTTTCCCTGATGTGTTTGTAAACAAATTTCTGTATTGTATTATTCGTCCCGTAATGTATACTTGCGGTGCGTGTGTTGGTCGAAATTAGGGTCCTGCGTCTTGGCATTTGGCCGCAGAGAGGGTAAAACCTGTGATTCATGCCGTACGGAAATGCGAAATCAGGCAGGGTAGGGCAGCGTTTGGAGTTGTCTGCTGTCTCGCCGCCCTTATTACCGTTGGGGTGCTTGCAGGGTGCCAGCAGCCCGGTTACGTGGGCACGGACACCTGCCTGACCTGCCACAACGGCAAATTGGCCGTGGACAAGCGGGAGTACCTGGACAGTCCGCACGCTTTCTTGGACAAGGGTTGCGAGGGATGCCATGGTCCGGGCGCGCTGCATGTCCGCAACGGCGGCCGCTACGGAATGTTTATCGGGGTGCCGAAGATGGACGTTTGCACCCAATGCCATCCGGCAGAGGCCAGCGGGTTCAAGGACAGCGTCCATGCCCAGCAGGACGTGCTGGACTGCTTTGACTGCCACGATCCCCACTCCGTGCAGGAAACGATTCGTCCTTTCACAGACAACCAATTGTGCCTGCAGTGCCACGCCTATCAGGGCTTTGGAACGCAGGCCGATATCGAGGCGCACACGTTCCATCCCTACGATCCCACAGGAACCGGGGCCAGCCGTTGCGTGACCTGCCACATGGTGCCCGGCCAGCGTGCGGACCAGAACGCGGGACTGCACTTCCATTCGATGGTGCCGGTGCCGCCCGTGGCGTCCAATCTCGCGGGAACCACGCCCGCGCCGCCGAACTCCTGCTCGGGCATTACCGGCTGTCACGACGGGACGGTGATCACCGCCCCCGTCTACAATGTGGACGTTCCCGCCGACAATGACCAGTTGCAGATCATTTTCGACGCCCGATACGGTAGTAAATGACGGACATGAACGTCCGTCAAGGACAGGATGGAGGAATGAGCGTGAAACCAATGCACTGGCGCCTGTCCATCGCCGCCATTGTGATTTGTGCCGCCTTGCTTTGGTTGTGTCCGCCCCAGGCCGGGGCCGCCGACACACCACCCCCGGCCGACACCGCCGCGGCTGCGCCGCCGGTCGCGGCCCCCGACGCCGCCGAAAAGGCCGCGGCAGACGAAGGCAAGGACAAACAGGCGGAAAAGAAGTGGTACCGCGGCAGCGTGAGCGCCGGATTTGACGGCATCCTGAGCGAACACGGCGAGCAGGACCTGGAAATGCTGCAGTCGCTCCAGTTCCAGATTGATCCGCCCCAGTGCGACCGCCTTCACCTGCGCGGCTCGGTGTGGACCATTGAGCCGATCGGCGCCGGGCCCTCGGACAATGGCGGCATGTACGGCATCAACAACACCTACGACGCCGCCGTTATTGTGCGCCCCTCCTACCTGTACCTGGACGTGGACGACCTGTGGGGCGACTCGGTCCTGCGCATCGGCCGCCAGCGCATCATGGAAGGCACCGCCTACAACCGCGTCGACGGCGTCTATTTCAAGCAGCACCTGAACCTTTGGGACTGGTACGTTTTCGGCGGAACCCGCGCCACCTTCTATGGCGACTCGTTCCACGATCCCGTCGGCGGCGGCGGCGTGTCATTCAGCCCCCTGCCCACGACCAAGATCGCCCTCGACGCCTACGCCGGACGCGATTCGCGGACCGTCGAACACGAACCCTCGCTGCACGGTCCCGTCGCCGCGTTTCTCAACAGCCAGAACAGACGGGACATTGCGGGCCAGCTTAACGATGTCTCCGTGGCGCTCAGCGTCTGGCAGACGATCAACGAGAACCTGTCCCTGTTCGGGCGCTTCAACTCCTACGACAGCAAGGGCAACGAGTTCCTGCTCAGCGCCACCGGCTATTTTGCCGACCCGGTGGACCTTACCTATGAAGTTACCTACCGGCACCAGTTTAACCAGATCCAGGATCGGGTGAACGACCTGACCTCGTATTACCAGATCATGGACACTTCCGAGAGCTACAACGACTTCCTCATCGCGCTCCATCGGCCCATCACCAAGAACTCCATGATTTCTATCGAGACCGAGTTCCACAATACCGACCGGAACAACGACTCCAATCGCGATTATCAGCGCTATGCACTGCTGCTCTCCGGCGAGAAGCTCTTTGGGGCGGCAGCGCTGGACGGGAAGATCGGCGTGGAACGCTTTGATGCAAGCGGCGGCAGCGACACATGGGCCATCGTGGGCGAGGTGGGCCGCCAGTTCGACAAGGTCAAGGTCTCCCTCGGAACGGACTTCCAGCGCTACCAGGACTACCTGGCGAGCTACAGCCAGCCGCTGGCGCTGCTGGACATGGCGCGGGTCTGGTTCGCGCCCGGCATCCTGCAGGGCTACAATCCACTCATGTACTTCTACGGGAAGTACGAGGTGCAGTCGCGCGACAACATCTACAGTATCTATCTCAAGGCCAAATGGGCCGTCACGCCTGACCAGGACCTCCAGGGCAGGGTTGTGTATGAAAAAGATGACGGGCCCTATTCGCCGATCTGGCGCGTGCAGGCCGATTATACCGTTCGTTTCTGAGCGCCGAATGGGAGAACCGGAGAAAATGTTTCACCAAGCCGGAAAACGCTGGTTGGCGGCCATCCTGATGGCCGTGTTGCTGGGGGCCTGTGCCACCTTCACGTCCATGCACGGCACCCGACAGGACCGCGGCATGAAAGCGCCCCACAAGGCGCACGCCAAGGAAAGCATGGCCTGCACAGACTGCCACGCCGCCAATGACAAGGGCGAGCCGGGCATGCCCAACCATGAACTGTGCAATACCTGCCACGACTTCGACACCGACAAGCCCGACGACAAGTGCAACTTCTGCCACACCCGTCCGGACCAGAAGGTTGACTCGCTCGCCAAGACCCTCGGCGGCGACACCAAGTTCAACCACAAGGCGCATGCGGACAAGAATGTCGAATGCGCCACCTGCCACACCGACCCGGACAAGGGCGTCCTCACGGCGGGTTACGGCATGAAGTGGTGCATGGACTGCCACAAGAAGAATGCGCCCGACAAGTTGGACTGCTCGGTGTGCCACGCCGAACTGAACAAGAACGTCAAGCCCACGACCTATCACGGAGTTCGCCTGCCCCACGACAACCCGCAGATGTGGGAGACCCTTCACGGCCGGCAGTCGCAGCGCGACCCCGAATTCTGCAACATCTGCCATGACAAGGAAGCCTCCTGCGAGGACTGCCACCGCAAGAATCCGCCCAAGAGCCACGACATCGCCTGGCGCAACCGCACCCACGGCATGCGCGCCGAGTGGGACCGCCAGAAGTGCGTGGCCTGCCACGAAGAGGACTTCTGCGTGCGCTGCCACCAGCACGCCGAACCGGTTAGCCACCACGGCGGCTGGGGCGAACCGCTCAACCGGCACTGCATCAACTGCCACTATCCGGCGCGGGACAGCGGCTGCACCGAATGCCACCAGGACATCGAGCATTCCAAGGCGCTGGCCTCGCCGCACGTCATCGGCCTTTACGGCAACTGCGGGCTCTGCCACCCGGGCGGCGTTCCGTATCGCGCGCCGCACATCATGAACACCAGCATCAAGTGCCTCGCCTGCCACTAGGCGACTGAACAGACAACCGACGTTTCCACAACGCCCGCCTCCGGCGGGCGTTGTGTTCTTTTCGCACAGTGACTGCCTCCCATTTTCCCAGACGGCCCGGCTCCCTGCGACAGACTCCGAACGGAAATGGGAGGCTTCACCCGATCCTCCAATCCCTTCCTGCAGTGCTGGGCACAATTGCCGAGAAGGCTATTCCTCAAGGGGATTGAAGATTGCCTCGATATCGCGCGCACCGTGGAGAACGCGCACGATTTCAATGTGTCCCGCTTGAATGCGGTAGAAGATGACGCAGGGGCCGGCGGGAAAGCGGTGAAGGTTGGGACCGAGTTCCACACATGCGCGTCCCAAGTGCGGGTGTTTGGCGAGCATAGCCATCTTTTTTTCGATGGTGTCCAAAAGCCGGTCGCCTGCCTCCGGATTGTCCCGGGCGATATACAGCCAACAGTCCTCCAGGTCTCCCTGTGCTGCCGGAGAGATGCGCCACCTCATGACTTGGCCGTACCCTTTTCCTTGGCAAGCCGTTTTCGTCCCCGGGCCTTAATGTCGGCAAAATGGTTCTTCAGACCATCCGCATCAACATCGATGCAATCACCCTGGTCAAGCTGTTCAACACCGCGGCCGATTTCTTTGCGCAACTGCTCGAGCCGGAGCTGCCGGAATTGCTCCTGCGACTGCAGGAGTCGAAGTCCTTCCCGCACAACCTCACTCGCGGAGACGTAACGGCCGCTTTCGACATGGGAGGATATGAATTCCTCCCATTGCGTTCCAAGATTGATGTTCATGGCATGCCAATCCTTCTAACCACCGCGCTCCTTTCCCGAATAGAGCATACCACGCCTGTCAACAATTGACAATTTTTGACTCACCGCGATGCTCTGGGAATCTCAGGCAACCCCGCCAAGACGCAGTATTTCCAGCGACCTTCCGGTCAGGTGCCAGTGATCCTGTGGGGCGCTGTCAGTCGTCATCGTCGAGGCATACTTGTCCCGCGTGACAACATCAACCGGGTCTTTCCCGTAATTCGCCAACACCAGGTGCACCTCCCGGTTCGCGAAGAGAGAGGCCACGCACCCCGCAGGCAAGGGCTCGCGGAACAGGTCGCTGTCCGAAACCTCAAGCCAGGCCGACGCGCCCTCCTCTGTGAGGGGCAGATACCGTTTGAGCCACTGCCGGTGGGTGGGCCGCGTTTCGCTCCGGCCCGGAATGGCGTCCCAGGCGCCGTAGGAATGGGGGCCCTCCGGATGGGCTTGGTACTGCTTCCAGGCCTCCCGGCATATGCGCATCCAGAAATCGTCGGGATTCGGGTTGTACGCCACCCCCGGAATCATCGCGCGCTCGCCCGTGAACGGCCTGCCACCCTGCAACATGGGAAACTGCATGTATGGAATGGCGTGCAGGTACGGTTCGTCGAAGTCGTCGGTCTTGGCAAAGGTCATGTCCGGACAGGGCACCACATGGGGCGGGTAGTCCTTGACCGTGTCGCGCATCACATCCAGGTTGCCCACGCCCTCGCCAACCCAAAGATAGTCGTACACGCGCAGTCCCCGGCTCATCGGCTGCTCCGCGCCGTTCACATGCAGTTTGAAAATGCCGCCGCGCCGCTTCACCTCGCCGTACAGCAATGCCAGAAGGTCAACGAACGCGCCATCATGGTCCGCCGTCTCCTCGAAGGCATCCACCTCGTCGCCCGTCGCCGCGCCCCGGCCGTGATGCTGGTTTGCGAGATACCCTCCGTCGTCATACAGGCCGTCCGCACCATATTCGTCCATCACGGCCAGCACCTTCGGAAGCATGTACGCGCGCCAGCCCGCGCTCGACGGCGCGCACCGCGCCATGTTCCAATACCCAAGCATCAGAAAGTCCCCCTCGCGCGACCATTGGGGACGGAAATCGGGGTCGGTCCGCTGCAGGAACCCGGTCGACACGTAGGGCAGGAGCTTCATCCCGCGCCGATGCACCATTTCCACAAAGCGCCTAAATCCCTCCGGATTGACCGGGCTGTACTTGTCGCCGCCGAAAAGTCGCAGCGAATCGTTCCAGTCGTCGAAGACCTGAATGACCTGGATTCCGTGGTCGCGCAGGCGGTCCAATTCCTGCTCGTCATAATCATTGGGCGCCCACCGCTCCCGCGACGGATACTCTCCCAAATTGTACGTCGCCTGCGCAGGGAGATAGTTTGTGACCAGATGCCTGCGCATGCACTTGCGCACCGCCTGTTCGCAGAAGCGTATGCTGCTCAGCCGCCGCCGGTGGTCCTCCGCCGTGAAGGACTTCAAGATGTGCGGCGCGCCATGCGCCACGGACGGGGCTTGGCTCGGCGCCTCCTGCGCACCCGCGCCGCCCGTGACCGCGAGCCCCAGCGTTCCCGCACCCAGTGATGTTTTCAAGAAGTCGCGACGAATCATCTTCAGGCTCCCATCATATGCCCTCCGCAGTCCCTATCTTCATTGTCAACGGTCCATTATCCATTGTCAATTGTTCCCTTCCGACGCTCTTGTGCTAGGCTCATGCACCGAACACGGAATTGTGCGGGCATGAACATCATTCTCATCGCTGTGGACACGCTGCGGGCGGACCATTTGGGCTGCTACGGCTATCACCGTGCCACGTCGCCCCATATCGACGCATTCGCGGCGGAGTCGGTGCTGTTTGAGTCGCACATCTCACCGGCCATTCCGACCCACCCGGCCTTCACCACCATCAACACGGGCCAGCACAGCATCACCCACGGCATTGTCGCCCACGGCGGGCAGCGTACCATCCCGCGCCATGCGCCCTGGCTGCCGCAACTACTGGGCAAGGCCGGCTTTACCACCTGTGCCGTGGACAACCTCAGCCAGTGGCACCTCGATTTCCACCGGGGCTTTGAGTTCTACATTGACCCGACCCAGCGCAGGGAACTGTCGATCAACGCGGACAACCGCGAGATTAACCGCCGCGTGCTGCCCTGGCTGGAACAGCATCATTCGGAGCAGTTCTACCTGTTCATCCATTACTGGGACCCGCACACGCCCTATCTGCCACCGCGCGCCTACCGCAAACTGTTTTATGACGGCGATCCCTGCGACCCGGCCAACACGACGCTGGAAGGACTTGACCGGCATCCGCTGGGCAAGGTCTGGCGGGACACTTGGTTTCCGCAGTTGGGCGGGCACATTACCGACGCCAACTATATCGAGGCGCTTTACGACGGTGAAATCCGTTACTGTGATGAGGGCATCGGCACACTACTGGACACCGTGGACCGGCTCGGCCTGCGGGACGACACGCTGGTCGTCCTCACGGGCGATCATGGCGAGTTGATGTACCGGCACGGCATCTTCTTCGACCACCACGGCCTATACGAAGGCAACCTGCACGTGCCGTTTATCGTCCGCTGTCCCGGCGTGAAGCCGGGGCGGGTGCGGGAACTGACCGCCCACACGGACCTCGCCCCGACCCTGCTCGACCTGTCCGGCCTACATGTGCCGGAGGCCATGGAGGGCATATCCCTCGCGCCCTGGCTTCGCGGCGAGGCCGATTCTCCGACGCGTCCGTTCCTCGTCTGCGAGGAATGCACGTGGCAGATGAAATGGGCGCTGCGCACCCCCACCCACAAATTCATCCTCGCCCGCCAGCCCGATGTGTACGGAACCCCGTCTCGGGAACTCTATGACCTGACCGCCGACCCGCAGGAACTGCACAACATTGCGTCTGAGCAACCGGCGCTAGCCCAAGCGCTGGAAGACACGTTGGAACAGTGGATTCGCGCCAAAATGGAACAGAACGGGTTAACTGAGGACCCATTGGTGGCGCATGGCCTGACTTTGGGCAAGCCATCAGGTCAGGGCGAGGCAGGGGCCTAATATAACACCCACTTAGTGGGTGTTATATTGTCCAAGCCGACATCCCATCCGGAGTCCAGCGCGAAGCGGCACACCCCGCGCGCTATTTCCGCATCAGCCACACTTCCGAGCACAGCGTGCCCCAGCCGCCGGTGTCGCGCCACAGGGTCACCTGCGGATTGGTCCCTTCGCCCACACCGTCCGATTTCTGGAACCACAGCCGCAGCGTGCCGCCCTTGACCGCAGACTGGGGAATATCAAACTCGAAGAACTCCGCCTTCTCCAGCGGCAGTTCCAAATCCTTGGCGAGACACACGTCGCCCGCGAAGATGGATTCGGTCTTCTGCGGCTGGAAGGCGGCATAGCGCGGCAGATAGCTGGGCCGGACCAGCGTGAATTTCACACGATAGGACGCGTTGGGGTCCAATCCTTCATACTCAAAGGCGACCCCCTCCTTCTCGTCCGTGGTGAATGCCATGTTCCGCTGTGAGATGCGGTTGGATGCGGCGAAGCCCGTTTCGCCGAAGGCATAGCCGGTGACCATATGCGGGGCGCGCCCCGGCGCGCCGGGATCGTCGTAGAATCCGCCCGGCCCCGGGTTTTCGTAATCCACCGCGGCCCGCATCGCCGCGTTTCGTTCCGCCTCCGGCAAGGTCAGCGCCCGGTCCACCTGCCGCGCCAGCCAGCCCAGGCCGAT
>CAIJOU010000612.1 GCA_903822375.1 Candidatus Hydrogenedentota bacterium | reverse complement strand
GATGGATGGCTGCTCAGAATGCACCCAAGCAAGCACTTCTTGTTATCGATGGTTTGTCATTAAGCCAATGGATAACAATAGAATCTGAGATCAAGGACCAGCTCAATAGTTACAATGTCAATGAATCGGCCTTATTTGCATGGATACCAACCGCTCAACATCCACAAGAACATTGCAGCGGCAAGTGAGAATGACGCGACGGCGACATACAGGTAATCTCTATCGCGCATCCAAACTCCCCTACTTGCGCCGCTTCGGCAGCGAATGAATTAGTTTCTGAAATTCCTTTGCCTCAATCTCGGTGTCGAATTGGATGATTACAGAATTATCCTGTAGCGCGTTCATCGTCCGGCGACGGGAGAGTGCAATGAGATTGAACGCTGTCTCCACATAGGCGTTCGCCCGCGCCAGAGACTTTGCGTTTGATCTTCGGAATGGTGTCACGGTTCCCATGGGTACTCCTCAGTTTTTCACGAAGGCTTCAAGCGCCTTCTCATAAGCAATGTAGTCGGCAAGCCATCGCTGCTTGGCATGGGCAGGAACCGCAACGCATAGCACGGCGGCAGCAATTAGATAGCGTTTCATTGGTGTTCTCCCTAAGAAATTCCGGAATGTGCCCGTAAAGTTGGTGTTCATCTAGGCAGCAAAGCGCCCGGTCTAATTCAATCTTCTGGAACAGGTGACAATTCCAGTTCGTGAGCAATGCTTCGTACCGGCGATGCGCCGCCTGTTCCGCGCCTTCGCCGGTAAACAATTCCGGCTTGCGGTTGGCGTCATCGAAATAGATCAGCCATGCGTCCAAGGTCAGGGCTCCTCAGTTTTCGCCAAGTTGTTTCAGGGTCACTTCCAGAGTGTCGCAGGCGTCACGCGCTTCCTTGATCGCTTGCCGCAACCGCGTGGTATAGGCCGCGCCGTAATAACTGTGCTTCCAATTTGCGACGGTCTGCATCCGGCCTGTAAAGACGCTACATGCGCCATCGTATCGCTCTTGGTCCGACCGCTCCGGTTCTCTCAGCGCTTCCATGTCTTTTGCTACTAAAATGTTGATGACAGTTCTGGATTGATTGCGAACAGCCTGTCAATTTGTTCCCATATCTGGACTGAGGTGCGGCGCGACCCAATCCACTTTTTACCAACGTACCCGTCCCACAAAACAACAGCGCCGTCTTTGTCTAGCACGGGGATAATTTCAACCAACATAGTCGCGCTCCTATGTTTCAGCTAGTTGTTTTGGACGGCGGCCCGCTGGCGCACCGCTTGGCCCGAACACGGCGTTAAGCGTGGACGGCGGCCAGTTAGAAGTAGGGCGCGGAGGGCCTCTATCAATGACGTATTGGCGGGCCTTTTCCTCCGAGCAGCCATATCGCTCGCAAATCTGTAGTGTCATCAGTCGGATATATTCTTTCGACATGCGCGCTTCGTTGCCAGTGGGCTTATAATCAGGCTGTTTAGGCGCTGGCTGTGTTTCAATGAAGGTTTTGAGCCGCCCCCTGTAAAAGAACCATTCCCCGTGGGAATAAAACTCCCCGAAGCGCATGTGCATCCGGCGCTCGTCCGCTTCGTCGCCATCTATAACGGCAACCAGTTTCAAGGGCTGCCCCACGGTTCCCCGCAGGCTCTTAATCCGCGCCAAGGGGTTTTTGGAAAAACCAATCTTCACAAGACCGTTGGTAGCTAGGGCAAAGTAAACGCTCATTTTGTTTCCGCCAGCCGATTGAGGGTTAACCCGAGCACAGACGCCAGCTTACAAACCGTGCGGAACCCTGGGTTTTCCACTTTCCCGGTTTCGATCTGGGATATTAAGGCATTGGAAACGCCAGACCTTTTCTCCAAATCACGGAGTGTCATCTTCTTCAGTTCCCGCGAAAGGGATATAAGTTCG
>CAIJOU010000611.1 GCA_903822375.1 Candidatus Hydrogenedentota bacterium | reverse complement strand
CCGCCAATGGCGTCGAGCAAACCGGTGATGGCCTGGACGCCGGAGGAGTCGGGCTGCATCTTCAGGAAGGACGCCGCGTTCGCGCCGCCGAAGAGGCCGTTCCCGTTCATCTTGAGGGTTTGCCCGACGCCGTATTTCATGATCAGCTTGGCCACCTCGTGCCGGAAGAAGGTGTTCACAAACCCGCTGGCAAGCGCACCGCCGACCTGCAAATGCACGTCTTCGAGATTGGTTTCCGGGGCGCGCCGCTCGGGCATGACCCCGAGGTCGTAGCCGTCCGGGCGAAACACAAAATCAAAGGGCAGCGCGCCGTTGCGGAACGTGGCGCCGAGGGGAATCTCCCCCAGTTTCGTCCTGGCCTCGAGGGACGCGCCCAGCTTGGAGAAACGCATCAGCGCGGGCAGCACTGGATGGGTTTCCATCCAAAGGGGCTTCTCCTCACGGGAGAACTCCAGGTCGCGGAAGGTGATCTCCTTCAGGTAAAGCTCGATGCCCCGGTCTTCCAAGTCTTGCAGGCCCAACGGCGCCAAAGGAACCCGTTGCAGTTCTCGGGGGATTTTGACCGTGATGCCGCCAAAGCGACTGGCATTGGCAAACAACGCCAGCAAATCAAGGTTCTTGCCTGCCTCGCCGATCGGTCCGGCCCACTCCTCGGGACGATACACCCCCGCGGGCTTGGTTGCCGCAGGCGCGGGTGCCGGTGCCGGTGCCGGATGAACCGTTGCGGGGGCTGAATGAGCGGGAGCGGGCGTCGGATGCGGGCGTGCCGAATGCCCCGCAACGGCGGCATGGCACGACACGAGCACCATCACGAAGACGATAGATCGCATCAAACCGCACCCTCCCGCTCAGACGCCGGGCCGCAGTCCGGTGTAGAGCGTTGCTATCCCAAAGGACAACGGGCCGGCCGTCACTTTGTCGAACCCGGCCCGTTCCATCCGTTCACAGAACGCGCGACCGTAGGGAAACGATTCCACGCTTTGGTTTAGATAACGATACGCATCGGGCTTGCCGGAGACCAACCCGCCCAGCCGGGGCAGCACATGGCGGAAATATAGGAGATATCCGGCGCGCAGAAGCCAGTTGCCGGGAAGGGAAAACTCGAGAATGACCGCGCGGCCGCCGGGACGCAGCACCCGGCACATCTCGCGCAGCGCGCCGTCCACGTCGAGCACGTTGCGTATGCCGAAGGCGATGGTGACGGCGTCAAACCGCGCGTCGGCAAAGCCGAGGCGCGTGGCGTCGGCGTGCACCAACCGGAGCAGACCGCCCAAACCCGCACGGTCCAGCTTCTTCGCCCCCTCCCGGAGCATGCCGCCGGAGAAATCGGCACCGACGCTGCCGGCTACGGCGCGGCCGGCTTTGTGCGCGGCGATGAGCACGTCGCAGGTGCCCGTGGCCAGGTCGAGCAGGCGCGGCAACTCCGGACCGGAAGGCAGCAGGGCGGTCAGCCTGCGCCGCCAGGCGACATCGCGCCGCAGCGACAGCACCTTGTTGGTGAGGTCGTAGGCGTCGGCGATTTCATCGAACATGTGCCGCACATGCCGGCGCGAGGGGCCGCCGATGGAACTGTTTTCGGACGACATGGACCGCTTTTGTCTCCGCTGGTATTTGCCGCCGCGACTCTACCGCACCGCCCGGGGGTAGTTCAAAGAAACACGGCATGGGCCGCAGGGGCCCATGCCGCGGAATGACAGGATGGGAAGGTGTCAGGGTGTTGTGAGCGCCGCGCTCAGCTTGACGCCAACGGCGTCCTCCAGCGTGATGCTGTAGTTGATGGGCAGCTGCAGGTTCGGCGTCCTGAAGAACTGCATCGTGTTAGTGCCCTCCTGCGTCACAATGCGTCCCACCGGAATGAGGCCCGCATTGGTGGCATTGGGCTGGGTGGCGGTAACCTCCGCACCGGCAACTGGGAAGTCGAATTCAATCGAACCGTTCAGGTAGCGGGTGGCCAGGTTCGCCGGCAGTGTCTTGGCGTACGGGAACTTGGTCCAGATCTCCAGCGTCGGATCGCCCAGGCAATTCCACAGGTTCAGTTCATCGCCCGAGTTGGACGCGTTGACTCCGGGCGCACCCACCTGGGTGAGCAGGTAGAGCTTGCCATGGTTTAGGATGTCGCCCAGTCGGCGCTGGCTTTTCGCACTGCCGAATCCGGGAATGGCCGTGGGGTAGATGGCGTCAATGAAGCCGCGCAACAGGGCCGAGTTTGCCCAGGTCGGGCTGTTGCGCGTGTCGCCCAGCACGCCCACGGCGCCGCCGTTTGGATTCGTCAGCAGGCGCTCTGAGAAATACGCGGCGTTGGCCACCGTGCCCAGGGCGCCGCCGCTGGATTCGTTGTCAAACAACCCGCTGGCGCAGTTGACGCTGAACACCACCGGCAGCAGGGAACCGTTGGTCAATGCGGAGGCGTCCGCCCAGCTGAACCCGGGATTGCCCCAACCGCCCGGCCCGCCGTGATCCCGGTGGACGAACAGGAACTTGCCCGCATTCCATGAGGCGATTATGTCGGCTTCGCTGCCGGCCCAGCCAAACCCGCTTCCGGGCGCCAGGTCGGCGGGCAGTGCGCTGCCGTCGTTGTACTTGCGCGGCGTTGGGTCTCCCGTGTAGGGAGGATCGGGCGGACTGCAGGAGGGGCAGCCATTGTCAACCGTGCGCGTGTAGATGCGCTGCACCGTCTTGCCCGCGCCGTTCAGGGTGTTGCGGACAAATTCGGAAGTCTCGACAAAGGAGCGCTGGTCCAGACCCACCGCCGACGTGTCCTTGCGGCAGCACTGGAACTGTGAGGCAATCGTGGCATTGCTGTAGAAGGCCTGGCTGGCCAGACCCGGCGGCGTCTTTTCATAATTGACAATCTTGTTGACCACCACGTTCGCGTCCGCCAGTGTGTCCACGGGGATGCGGCCCACGGCGATGTCCGGTGTGACCCCCGGAGTCGCGCCCGTGAAGGACGCATAGCGGTAGTCCGTGCCGATGGTCGGGCTCCCCACGAGTCCCGGTTCGTTCGCCGTCACGTACCACGGCGGGATGAATTCGGAATCGCCCAGCAGCAGCGCATAGGACGGCCGAATGACGGCATGGGCATACTCTGATTTTATCAGGTCCAAAATAGACTGGTTGGTGGCGCGTTCCGTGCCCGAACCCACCTCGAACACGTTGGTGACAATGCCCTTGTCGTTCTTCCAGGCTGCCAGCGTGTCGGCGGCGGCCCGGAGACTGGGGTGGGTAAGAATCATCAACTCCTCGCCCATTGAACGTGGAGTCGGCCGCTTGCCCACGTACTTTGATATGGCGGAAACGTTCAGCACGGCACCGGTGTAGTTGTCCGGCCGGCTTTCAAATGGGCTCGTCATCGCATCGCTAATGAAAACCCCTGTGCCGCCGGTGAAAGACAGTTTCACGTCCACACCGTCAAACAGCGTGAGTGCCTTGCGCACGGGGTTGTATTGGCCCGAAGCGACCTCCACGAGGTATAGGTTCAGGTCCCGGGAATGGCCCGCCGGTGTGACCGAAACGACCATGGTCGGCCAAGTGTTGTCTGACCCGTAGGCTTGCGGGTCCTTGACGAATGCTGGGTCGACAAAGGTTGAGGGGTCGGGAGGCCAGGTGGGGTCCTGGGTCTGGTCTGCCGCCTGGAACTGTGTCGGGACAAGATTCATTCCTACAGTTCTTCCACCCTGAACGATGATGCCCGCGGTGACTTCGGCCCCTTCCGGAACAGCGACAAAGCGGCGCAGAACGGGAATAGCGGGAAAGCCCGGCGCGCCACCGGTGCTGTCCGTTCCCGGAATATCGAGCTGGGTGAAGACTTCCCCCCCGCCTTCCACGGTCTGGAGCTTGGGCTCTCCGAAGGTAAATGAAGCGCCCAGCTGGGTGTTGTCATTCGACCCCTCATCGGCCAGTGCCTCGGCCAGAACGCCGACCCGTTCCTCACCCGGGCAGGGTTCGGAGAGCACGCGCATGTCGTATCGCAGCCGCCGACCCATGTTGTAGAGGCGTTCGTACAGGCCCTCGATGATGATGCTGGTGCTGGCGCCGCGAAAAGTCTGTGCGCTGGCCTCGAACTCATGCAGGATAAGCGCTGCGCCGCAGGCATCCCCGGCCCGGTAGCTGTCTTCTGCCCGGGCCAGTTCGGTGGCCAGTTCCCCGCGGCCGTCGGGCGGCACGTCGGGGTCGGCAAGGGTGTCCGTCAGCGTTGCATAATCATTCAGGGTCTCCCCTTGTGCGAGGCTGCTCGTGGGCACGCCCACGGCCTGCGCGCCCGAGGCAAAATTGCCGGCCGCGTCATAGGCATAGACCGAATAGAAGTAGTGTTTGCCGTTGGTCAGGCCCGTGTCGGTGAAGGAGGTGCCGGCGGCGTCAAAAACCGTGTCGCCTTCCGTGGTGGAGGCCGGGTAACCGGCCTCCTTGCGTTGAATGCGCACGCCCGCAAGGTCCGTATCCACCGGGTTGACCCAGTAGAGTGCCACCTGCGCGTCACCGGCGACGGCCGTCAGCCCGGTGACGTTCCCCGGCGCGGTCTTGTCCGGTTTGCAGGCCGATACAGCCGCGACAAGCACCAACAGGATGCCTCCCCGCATGGCCCAGAAGCGAAAATACTTGTATCCGGTGGTTGAAGTCATTTAGTTTCCCTTTCTCAAATGCCCATTATCTCGATAGAAATAACCGTGTCAGCGATAAACTATACGAACAACCGGTTAAAATTGCAAAATTCCCGCCCTTGGTGAATTAATTACGCTGCGACCGGGAGGGGCCAACATGGTAGAATCTGCCGCGAAACAAGGAAGAACACCATGGAAACACGGCGGGAACGGTTCTTGAACTACATCCGGCACGGCGGGAATGAGCCCTTTGTGTCGTTGCAAATTGGTGCCGGGGCGGGGTTTGACACGAAACTGGCGGGCAAGGAATGGGTCAGCGAAACCACCATCGAGGACACGATGGGGGCTTACGAGATCGTGGGTGGCGACGCGCTCATCAACCTGGGGCTACCCGACTTGGGACAGGCGGTGCCCGAACTGGCGTGGAAAAGTGAGGCGTCAGAAAAGAACGGCGACAAGCTGACACGGTCCTGGCTGGAAACGCCCCACGGCACGCTGGTCTGGGAACTCCACGAGCGGCCCCGGCAGGGCTCGACGCCCGTGAAATACCCGATTACCTTCGGCGAGTCACTCGACCCGGTCCGCTGGCTTATTGACCGCCAGTATGAGGCGCTGCCGAAAGTGGCCGAGTTGGTGGGGCCGGTGGTGGATAAAGTCCATCCCGAATGGCCCGTCTGTCTGCAATGGTCGGTGCAGCCCTTCGAGATGATGTGTCTCGCCACCGTGCCCGACGCGGTGATGTTCGCCATGACCGACCTCGACGGATACCGCGAGCTCTGCGACCGCATCCGCGATCTGAATATCGCGCTGTGCCGCGCGGTCATCGGCGGCGGCGCGGACTTTATCTTTCTCGGCGGGCCGGGCCGCGAGATGATGTCGCCCCTGCTCTACGAAACCTTCATGGTGCCCGATTCACAGGCGATCACCGCGGCGGTGCACGACGCGGGCGGCCTGGTTTACTCGCACATCTGCTCGCCCGTCCAGCCCTTCCTCGACATGGGCTATTACGGGCAGATGGGTATCGACCTCTTCGAAACGCTGTCGCCGCCGCCGGTGGGCAATGTTGAATCGCTGGCCGACGCGCGCGCCAAACTGCCCCCGGCGATGTGCACGCGCGGCAACATCGGACTCGACGTGCTGCTCACCGGCACGCCCGACGATGTGCGCGCGGCGACGGAGCATGTGCTCGAATCCACGCGCGGCACAAAGCACATGGTCGCCGCGTCGGATTACCTGTTTTTCGACATCCCGCTGGAGAACGCAAAAGCGGTGGTGGATACGGTGGAAGCGCGGCGTTGACCGTCAACCCTGGCCATGTTCCACAACACCTTCGGCGTATCGAATCGCGGGCCTTCATCGGGATTGACAGCAACGCGCCCATCGGCATACCCTGACTGCGGGTATCCACCGCAACCGAAGGGAGAGAGGTTCATGAACAAGCCGCTGATTTTCGCTCTGCGCGGCGCGGCGGGGTTTGGCTTGATGCCATGGCTGATGTCTATATGCTGCATGGAACTGTTAGAGGTGTATAGCTCGGGGTCCGATAGCATCCAGGCTCGTCCGGGGCTGTTCCTAAGCCTCTTGTTTGGAAGTTTCTTCTTGGCGGGAACCCTGGGTGCCACAGTGCTTTTCTTTGGCACCGCTCACTGGTTACGAGCGGCGCTGGGTTTCGGTGTGTTCTTCATTCCAGTTCTGGGCACGCTCGATGTAGCGGTCACGATGGCAACGGAGGTCGATCCCAATGGACTAGCTTTCGATGAGGCCGTTGCCATTGTGGTGATTTGGAGCCTTGGCCCTGCCGTATACGCAGGATTTGGCGCATTCTTTAAGCAGTTCGTTCTGGCGTTGCCGGCAGTACTTGCCTTTGCTCTTCCGGGTCTGATCTTGGGGCCCCTTACACTTCTGTCCCACTATCACGGCGCTCTTCCAGGCTTTCTCGGGTTGCCCATCAGCGGTGCGCTGTTTGGCTTCTTCGTGGGACGCGCTGAGGAGCGCCTCTGCGCTACGCCCCCGCCGCCGGATTAAGCACGACGTAGAAGAGGATGGCGAAGAAGTGGGCCACCGTGCCGGCGAGCACGAAACCGTGCCAGATGGCATGGTTGTAGGGGATGCGGTTGCAGGAATAGAAGAACACCCCGCCCGTGTAGGCCAAACCGCCGATGGCCATGAGCACCATGGCGCCGACCGGGATCACTTCGAGGGCGGGCTTGAGCGCCACCACGATCATCCATCCCATGGCCACATAGAGGCCCGTGGACAGCCGGTCGAACTTGCCGGTGTGAAAGGCCTTGAAGGCGCATCCCAGCACGGCGATGCCCCACATGACGACCAGCAGGCTCCAGCCCCAGGGGCCGCGCATGGACACCAGCAGGAAGGGGGTGTAGGTGCCCGCGATCAGCACGTAGATGGCGCAGTGGTCAAAAACCCGCATGACCGACTTCACCGACGGCCAGGGCAGGGCATGGTACAGGGTGGAGGCCAGATACAGGATGATCATCGATGCGCCGAAAATGGACACGCTGACAATGCGCCAGGGGTCCGCCACACCGACAGCCAGATACACCAGCACGATCAGACCCACAACGCTGAACACAATGCCCAGTCCGTGCGTGATGCTGCTTGCGATTTCTTCCTTGACCGTGTACTGCTTCTCGCTCATTTCCATGTTTCCTTACGTCTTGAGGAACACGCATGTCCCATGGGAAATGCCGTGGGCAGTGTAGTGGTTCCCCCGATTGGAAGACAAGGAATTTGGAGCATAATTCGCATATTGGCGAACGCTGGGGTTACTGCACTTTCACGGTGAATGACTTTGAGCGGGTCTCGCCCCGGGTGTCGGTTGCCGTCAGGGTGACGGGGTATTCACCGGGTGCGTTGAAGGTCCACGGCACCGAAAGCTTGCCGATGCGCTTGCCGGCAAAGTCCCATTCCGCCTTCTTCACGGCGGTGGAAGGGTCATAGCGGCCGGCGGTTCCCGCCT
>CAIJOU010000610.1 GCA_903822375.1 Candidatus Hydrogenedentota bacterium | reverse complement strand
CGGGGATACAGGCCGTTCTTAATCACGTAGGATTTCGGACCGATGTCGGCCGCGAGAATCATGCGGGCGCGGGCCTCGGCGGTGGGCGGCAACAGTGTTTCGAAGCGGGGCGACCCGGCCACGCGGCAGCGCATCACGGGAGCGCGGTTGCCGTTGTTGGCAGGCATGGGCAGACTGAACGTCGCCACGGCACGTCCGGCCACCGCCTCCAGCACGGCCTCCGCATGGGCGTCCTCCAGTTCGGCGGTGACGGCGGCGCCCGCGAGCGTGTCAACCGCAACCACACGGGCTGCGGTCTGCGCAAACTCGTCGTAGACGGCGGAGGCGCAGGCGGTCACCGGCGGCGAGGGGCGGCCGGCCAGTCTCACGGAATAGGCGGCGTCCGAGTTCTCATGGGTGGCCGGGTCGGGATACCACAGCGCCTCGAAACGCGGGCCGTCGCCATCCACGTCGTTGACCGCTATCTGCACGGCGGGCATGGTGCCGGGTTTGGGCATGACGCCGATGGCGGCCCAGGGCAGGCGCATTTCAATGGAGTAGCCCCGGCCCGTTTCATCCCACCCGGTCTCGGCGACGATATCTTTGGGGGCGGGCGCATTGCGGTAGCCGAAAGCGGCCACGCGCATCACGCCGTCGGCGTTTGTGTCGGGCGCCGCAACAATCTCGAAAAGCCGCTTTGCGCCGCGTTCCGGCGCGAAACACACCTCGACCGAGTCGCCCTCCCACACGTGTTTTCCGGGGGCGCTTGTTTGCAGGCTGTTGTCGCGCACCTCCACCAGCACAAGGAGCCCCCGGGCGTCCCATCCCAGCCGTGCGATGGGGTCAAAATCCTCGGGGGGGCGGACATTGCCGTCCTTGTCCGTCATAAGGTCAATCCGGAATCCCCGGTCGCCCCACTCTGTGGCTTCGCCGTCGATGTCGATGCCGTCAATGCGCGGGATGTCGAAGACGGGGGGCTGCGGTCCGGCGGCAGCCGCAGGGAAATGGGCGAAGACGAAGCAGGCAGTGAAAAGGAGCGCGGCGGCAACCAGGCGCGGCAGGGACATGACTCAATCCTCCTTGTGTGCGGGCGCAAGCAACCGGCCCGCTGCGCCAGTATACCGCAAGGGCGGCTTGCGCCGCGCGCGGCGAAAGATCATACTTCATGCGGAAAAGCCGCCCGGCGGGCGGCGCAACAAAAGGAGATTGCAGGCATGGCGGACCTGGGGCGCATCGGCGCGCAAAGTTACAGTTTCAGGAAGTTCGGTTTTGAAGGAGCCCTCGATCAATTGGAGATGCTGGGGCTCAACATCATGGAGTTCTGCTCGGTCCACTTTCCGGCGGACCCGGAAGACCCGGGCTTTGTCAAAGTGCTCGAAACGTTGCGCGCGCGCGGCGTGCTTGTGCCCTGTTTCGGCGTGGAGGGGTTTACGGCGGACCGCGCGGCGAACCGGCGAAAGTTCGAACTGGGCCGCGCGCTGGGCGTGGAGTTCCTGACCGCCGACCCGGAGCCGGACGCATTCGACAACCTGGAAGAACTGGTGGACGAGTTTGGAATAGGCATTGCAATTCACAACCACGGGCCGGGCGCGCGTTATGACCAGGCGGCCGACACCCTGCGCGCCGTCAGCGGGCGGCACCGCCTCATCGGTGCGTGCGTGGACACGGGGCACTGTCTGCGTTCGGGCGAGCGTCCCGCGGAGGTCATCGAGAAGCTTGGCGCGCGCGTGCTGAGCATGCACCTGAAGGACTGGAAGACCGGCGGCGACGAGACCGTCTTGGGCGAAGGCGACGCGGACTTGCGGAGCGTGGCGGAGGCCCTGCGCGCGATAGACTTTTCGGGGCCGGTTATCATGGAGTATGAGAACAGCCCGGAAGCCCCGGTGGCTGACATGCGCAAAGGACTGGAACTGTGGAATAAGTTAATATAGTTCAGCAGCTGTACCAGTGATCTATGGAGCCCCGTGCAACGGCCTGCGCGCCGTGCACGAGGCGCTTCATTTCGCGGGGCTGGGGGCCGCCGGAGGGATGCGCGGAGGGTGCCGAATACCTGGGGAGACAACAAGCTTGACATAGCCCCTGTACATTTGCAATAATTCACTTCGCTTTGTTGACCGCCTATTTGTGGGCGTCGCAGCGGCTGGAAACAGTGGTTGCAACGGCCGAAAGAAAGTGGTTGACATAACGGGAAAAGTTGTGCTAAACTCTTAGCCCGTGCCCGATAGGGCTAGCGAAGTTAACTCCCCCGCACTGGTCGCGGCTAAGTCGCGCCGGGGGCGGGGAAAAAGTTGACAACGGTACAGTTTAATCAGTATCATTGAGATTCGAGCTTAAAACTCGGAACTCAAGTGTCAACCGGAAGCATCCCGCAGGCCGCGAAAGCAGCCGAAAAGATGCGGTGATGAAAAGGTTGACATGGGCCGTTTGCAAGTGCTAAGATGCCCGTCCGGCTGTAGCACTGGTTGCGGTCCGGCGTCCTGGGAGTCTGGGACGGGTGCTCTTTGAAAATTGAATACGATGTACGACATTAAATCGACCCTTGTGTAAGATGGTCCGCAGTTCGCTGTGGATCGTCCCCAAGTAAAGATTCCTTTGTCGAAAGAGATTTCGAACACAAAACAAAGAGAGTCAAACTTTTCCACAACAGGACGGGCTTCGGCCCGACCCCGTTAAAGTTTATTCGGAGAGTTTGATCCTGGCTCAGAACGAACGCTGGCGGCAGGCTTCATACATGCAAGTCGAGCGGTTGGTACCCCGCAAGGGGTGCCGATAGCGGCGAACGGGTGAGTAACAGGTGGATAATCTGCCTCCTGGCGGGGGATAACGACTGGAAACGGTCGCTAATACCGCATGTGGTTGCCATTTTGCGATTTGGCAAAGAAAGGCGCTTCACGGCGTCACCAGGAGATGAGTCCGCCCCCCATTAGCTAGTTGGCGGGATAATAGCCCACCAAGGCTTCGATGGGTAGCCGAGCTGAGAGGTTGATCGGCCACACTGGAACTGAGACACGGTCCAGACACCTACGGGTGGCAGCAGTAGGGAATATTGGACAATGGGCGCAAGCCTGATCCAGCCATGCCGCGTGAGTGATGAAGGCCTTCGGGTTGTAAAGCTCTTTTCTGAGGGAAGAACAATCGAAATAGGAAATGATTTCGATCTGACGGTACCTCAGGAATAAGGGACGGCTAACT
>CAIJOU010000609.1 GCA_903822375.1 Candidatus Hydrogenedentota bacterium | reverse complement strand
GGTGGCTCCCAAAAAGCGGGGCCGCGTTAGCGACCACGCATAGCCGCTTTGAGCGGCTCACAAAATTAAAGCCCCCGGCTTTGCCGGGGGATACTTACTTTTGGAGAGGCAGAGGATCGGGCGTCGACGAATCGCGAAGGAAGCGTCCTTTTCTTTACGTGGAGAACTGGGGGGCATAAGTTGATCGGCTGGAGAAGATCAGGAGTTTGACCCTAAACATGACGAAGCTTCGATTGGCCTTGATTAATGTGGGACGCATGACGGCCAATTTTTTGGTCGTCACGCCGCCTTTGGGGTTGTTGTCCCTTGCCGCGTATGTGCGAAGGGAGATGAGCGCGGAAATCCTCGTGATCGACCAGTGGGCGGAGAATCTGGAAACATCGGATGTGATGCGGCGCGTGGCCGCGTTTGCACCGGATGTGGTCGGGTTTCACGCACTGACGGCATCGGCGCTGCTGTTGGCCGAAATGGTGCGTGCAGCCCGCAAGGCCGTGCCGGGAGCCTGGACTGTACTCGGCGGACCGCACGTTTCGGCGGTGGGCGCCCAAGTGATGGAGGATACGGCGGCTGACGCCGCCGTTGTTGGCGAGGGGGAGCTTTCACTGGAGCGGATTCTGCTGGCGCGTCGCGATGGGGGTGGGATGGGGGACATTCCGGGCCTGATATGGCGGAACGGCACGCAGGAGATCGTGACGAACCCGGGCAGCCTGCCTTATGTGGAAGACCTGGATTCATTGCCTTTTCCGGCGTATGACCTGATTGATCTCAATGTATACCGCAGGGCGCGCAGCATGGCGCAGGTGCCGCCGCGCCGCTACATAACGATGATGACAAGCAGGGGTTGCCCCTATTCCTGCATGTACTGTCACAACATCTTCGGCAAACGCTTCAGGTCACAATCTGCGGAAAGGATTGTGGACGAGATTTGCCACTTCATATCGGTGTTCAAAGTCTCGGAATTTGAGTTTGTTGATGACATTTTCAATTGCGACCCCAAGCGCCTTGCTGCATTCGCCGACCTTGTGGCCAAGCGAAACGTGAAGATAAGGATCTGTTTTCCAAACGCATTGCGCTGTGACATTCTCACGGAGGACAGCGTGGAGGCGCTTGTCAGCGCCGGCACCTACTACACGGCGTGCGCGCTGGAAACGGGGTCGCCCCGGATACAAAAACTCGTCAAGAAGAACCTCAACATCCCGCGTTTCCTGCAGGGTGTGGACATGCTGGCAAAGCGCGGCGTGTACACGCACGGATTCACGATGTTTGGCTTTCCCACCGAGACGGAAGAGGAAATGAACCAGACGATCGATGTCGCATGCGGTTCGCAACTGCATACGGCCACCTTCTTTACGGTCACGCCCTATGCGAACACGGCGCTGTATGCGTGGGCGCAGGAAAACCGGCCGGAACAGTTGGCCGCCATATCCCACGAAAATTCTGATTACACGGGCATTCGTGTCAACCTCTCAGACATGAGGGACGAAGTGCTGTTTTCTTGCCAGCGGCGCGCGTGGCGGAAGTTCTACCTCAATCCGAAACGGATTATGCGGATCGTCAGGGTTTTTCCGCGCCCGTACTATCTGCCCGCCTATTTGCCGTTGCTGACCCGCCGTCTGTTCAACCGTGTGTGAGGGAAGAAAACGGAGTCCCGTGCCGGACCATCCAATTCCAGTCGTTGGATGTTTGTCGTCCAGCACCAGCACCGGGGGGTACTACGGAGTGCAGGTTTATCCTGGTCGGCAAACCTGAACGTATCAGGGTTCCGGGACAACCTCAAAAACATGGATGGAGGATTTTTCATCCTCAGGGATGAAGAAGAAACGCAGCCCGGATTCGGAGGGTTCCACGTAAAAGGGGTTTTGCGTCCAGGCGGGGAATAGCGCCGGACGCACCGGCACAGGCACCTGATGGTGGGCGTGAAGTTCGTCCACATGGACCAAGTCGATGCCCCCGAGTTTCATGGCGGGAGCTTTGCCGCCGTCGACAGCATAGGTTTGCAGTCCGCTGCACAGCAGATAAGGCGTGCCGGGAATCCGCTGCACGTCCTGATAGTCGATGTAGTGGCTGTCATTGGGGAACATCTCCGGGTGCCCAGGATCGGAAACCGTCCATTCTCCTGCGTTCTCCAATGTCTTCCAACGGTAGAAGCGGCGCGAACCCCAGCTTGCCGCCACCAGGAGTTTCTTGTCCGGAAAATGGGATATGGCACCGAGGTGGTCCTTGAAGCGAAACATTTCACGCGACTGGAGTGTCTCTGGGGCAACGGTATAGACGATGGACGAACTGCCGGGACGGTACTCCGCCACGGGAACCCAGATGAGTCTGCCATCATAGTCTATGCCGCCCGGGTGATATACGGCTCCCTCACCCAGCGTCATTTCCCGGAGCAGTGTGCCTTTGCGGTCCATTTCGAACAGGTGCCCAACGCCCTTGTCGGCTTTGCGGTCTATCACCTCCACGGATGACAAATAGAACCTGTCATTCGCTGCCGTCATACCCTGGGGATGGAAGGTGCGGAAGGGGATGGCCTGTGTAGCCACCTCGTGCCATGTCGAGTCTTTCGCCATTTTGCGAAAACGTTCCAACAACGTAGCACTGGTCTTTTCCTGAGCACCGGCATATTCTTGTGAAACGGCAACTGTTGCCAGAAAAGAAAGCAGTAATCCGTAAGCAATGCTTCGATTCATGATGACACGGTCTCCCTGACGGCCCTCTTCGCTTTCATAAATGCACTGTAAGTGTTACGCACCACAAGGGAAATGCCCCCGAAATGCCGGAGGAACTGCAAAACCCGTCAATGCACCCGTTCTTTTACCAGCGTTCTGGCGGTTTGTCAAGTGAATTCCCAAGAAGAATACAGTCGCGAAAACAGGCTGCATGGTATGTCCAGTTGCTTTGAACCCACAAGATTTCTACAATTGCGGGTTGAATGTCTTCTCATTTATGGACAATCCGCGAAAGGTGTGTAATGTTTTCAAGTATTGCCGGTATTGTGGTCGATGCTAATACCGAAAGGTGGTTGGCAATGGCGCAAACCGGTCGTCGCGCCCTGCGGAGGAACGCATGACCACGATAGCCGGTCAGACCGATGAACAGTTGATGGGTTTGCTCTGCGAAGGGCATGATGAGGCACTGGCCGAACTGGTAAAACGCTACCAGAACGACCTGTTCCGCTTTTGTCTGCACTATGTACGCAATACGGAAAGTGCGCTGGAAAAGGCGCAGGAGACGTATTTGCGGATATATGCGGCCCGGGCCCGTTTCGATCAGGGCCGCGTGTTTAAACCCTGGATGCTGTGCATCGCCCGAAATTTGTGCCTCAACGAGTTGAAGCGCAAGAAGGCGGTTCAGATGGAATCGCTGGAAACCTATGCCAGCAATTCCCGTGAATCGAACGGCGAGTTGATGCAGGTGGCTTCGGACGGTCCGTCTGAATGGCTGCTGGCCGATGAGCGCCGCCAGGCCATCGTGGACGTGCTGGCCCAGTTGCCCGACGAGGCCCGCGAGATTATTGTTATGCGCTACTTTGAACAGATGTCCGCCAGGGACATTGCGGAGATAGTTGAAACGACGGAAGGTGCGGTGCGGACGAGACTCCACCGCGCGCTGAACCAGCTTCGCGACCTGTGTGAAGCCAGAAAAGAAGACTTTTGAGCATTTACCGGAGTGACATAGACGCCGCCGACCTGATGGCGTATCTCGACAACGACGCGGACTCCGCGACAGTTGGCAGGCTGCGCGCCGCACTGGGCGGGAACACGCAGTTCGAGGCTGAAACCGGGGCGCTATCTCGCATGGAGACGCTTCTGCGCGAAACGGGCGATTTGCGCCGGGCCGCGCTTTCTCCCGTGGATTTGGTTGCCGGCGTCATGCACGCCGTGCAGGAAGGTGCCGTGCCGGTGGACGACTCCGAGGACGGGATTGTGCCCGATTCCATCGACCCGAGACTCGAGCTGACACTGCTCCACACCGGCAACACCATTGCGAAAGCGCTTCCGGAAGTCAACCTTTTGGACGGCGTAATGCGCGGTTTGGCGCACATGAAGAACCGCGAGACGGAAACAGGGGTTCCAGCATCTGAAGATGATGCGAATCTCGCCGTTCTGGCAACACGTCTTGAGACGGTGGGTGCGGAGCTTCGGGAGAAGACACCGAAGGTTGAGATTGTCAAACCGGTCATGGAAGGAGTTGCCCGGGAGCAGCAGGCAGAGTCGCAGAATGTGATTCCGTTCCGAGCGCGCCCGCGCATCCAGCAGGAGTTCTCACGATCATCGAGCGCCCGGGCGTGGGTCTTCCGTGTCGCCGCCGTGTTGGTGCTCAGCGTTGCGGTTGCGGGCGGCTGGTTTGTTTTCCGGGCCGACGATGGAACTACGAGCATTGCCCGCGTGGAGCGGACCGGCCTGAAAGGCAATCCCCTCACGGGCAAGAAGAACGAACGTATGGCGTGGCTGAAACCGGGTCCGAGGGCGCACCTTCCCAAGAACGACGGACGGGTCAAGGGCTATGAAGAGCTGGCGCGTCCTGCTGCCCCCATTCCGCTCACCTTGGACGTAAAGAGCGATTTGGCCTCATTGACTCTGGACAAGGTCATTGGCGCCAAGCGTGATGCGCTTGACCAGAAGAGCGGAGCGGCGGAGAAGCTGGCCGGTTGGGGTAACCTTACCGCCGATGAGGCGCGGCGTCTCCTTGAAGAGGGGGGCCTGTCGAACTCGGCCATGCTGGGCGCCATCCAGGCATTGCCCGCCGAAGAGGCGGCTGACTACCTGCGCGCCGCCGTGGAAAAGTCTCCGAACGACCCCTATCTTCGGTATCTGCTGGCGCGCAACCTGATGACGAATCCGGCGATGCATGATGAGGCGGGCGCGCAGATTGCGGCGATGAAGGACCTCGGCGGAAACAACGCACTTCCGTATTACATGGACGCGAGCGCCAAGCTTTCCGGCGGGGATATCAACGGTGCCCTGCTTGCCATGGACTTGGGGGCCGGTCTTGAAACAGCAAATCCATACGGGTTGCAGACCGCGCAGAACCGCAGCGCCGCGCTCCAGGCAGGCGGGATGGCTGCCGATGTGGCGCGTTTTGTTGCCGCGAGCAATGCCGGCCAGGCCGAATACAATGATCTCATGGGGCTGGGTCAGGAATTGATGGCGTACGGGCAGCAATATGAGACGGTAAAGGACTATCAGACGGCCAACACGATTTACGGTGCCGTGCAGACGCTTGGGACACAGGTGCAGCAGGGAGCCTCTTTGACGAACGAGCGTCTTGCCGGATTTGACCTGCAGATGACTGCGCTAGATGCGGTGGCACGGTTGGCTGATGTGCTCAAGACGCCGGAAGGGATACAGTTTATCGAGGGCAGCTACAATATTCTCGCCGGCAGTCTTTCGACCTTCATGGATTACCTGGTTGGAGTTGGAAGTCTGTTTGGGAACGTGCAGCCGGGCCAGGCGGGAAACCTGGGTCAGCAGATTCTCACTCAAGGCGATCTGAATCTGCCCGTCACGACCAGCCAGCATTAGAACCTGCGTCCCGTTTTCGGGGGCGGGTGCATCATAAACACGAACGGGGCGCAACCTGCATTTGCAGGATGCGCCCCGGTTACATCTTGGGGGCTTTTACATCAGCAATCCGTCCGACTCATAGTGTCTGATGGTTGGGCCCATGTAAATCTGCCGCGGCCGCTGAATGCGAAGGTCGGGATCCTGGCGCATTTCAAGCCAGTGAGCAATCCATCCGGGCATGCGACCGATGGCAAAGAGCACGGTGAACATCTCCGTGGGGATGCCCAGCGCGCGGTAGAGAATGCCGCTGTAGAAGTCGATGTTGGGATAGAGTTTGCGCTGGATGAAGAACTCGTCCTGGAGGGCCACCGCCTCCAGATTCTTGGCAATGTCCAACAGCGGGTCGTGAATGCCCATCTCCTCCAGAACCCGGTCAACGATCTCCTTGAGCAGCTTGGCGCGCGGGTCAAAGTTCTTGTAGACCCGGTGGCCAAAGCCCATCAGGCGGAAATTGCTGCTCTTGTCCTTGGCCATGTTGACGTACTTCATGTAGTCATCATTGTCATTGTGAATCATGGTGAGCATGTTCAGCACGGCCTCGTTGGCGCCGCCGTGCAGCTTGCCCCACAGGGCATTGATGCCCGCCGAAACGGAGGCGTAGATGTTTGCCATCGAGCTGCACACCATGCGCACCGTGGAGGTACTGCAGTTCTGTTCATGGTCCATGTGCAGGATAAGCAGTGTATCCAGGGCGTCTTCCATGACTTTGGGGACGACGTATTCCTCGGCCGGAGAGGCGAACATCATGCGCAGGAAGTTGGCGGAATAGCTGTGGTCTGCGCGGGGATAGATGTAGGGCAGACCGACGGACTTGCGGTAGGAAAAGGCTGCAATGGTTTTCACCTGACCAACCAGGCGCTGGATATTGATGCTCACATGTGCCTCATCCTCCGAATCGTGCGGGTAGAAGGAGGACATCGAGGAGACCATCGAACCCAGGATATTCATCGGGTGGGCGGTCGAGGGGTAGTGGTCAAGGAAGCTGACCTGGCTGGAGTGGATGAAACTGTTTTGGGTCAGCGCCTTGCTCCAGTCGGTGAATTCCTTCTCAGTCGGCAGTTTTCCGAACAGCATGAGGTAGGCTGCCGCCGAAAACCGCAACTTCCCGGCCAGTTCCTCAATGGGATAGCCGCGGTAGCGCAGGATGCCCTGTTCGCCGTCAATGTATGTGATGGAACTCTTGCAGGCGCCTGTATTTCCGTAACCGGGGTCATAGGTGATTGCACCGGTAATGTCACGAAGCTTCTTGACGTCAATGGCTACCTCATTCTCAGTGCCGATGAAGGTCGGGAATTCGTATTCCTTTCCCTGATAGGTCAACTTGGCATTTTCCATAGTATTCTCCTTTTTATGCTTGCATCAGCTTGTCATGACGTCTTGTGGCCTTATCGCCACTGAGGTTAACCATCGCCCAGCGCACTTTCGGACGCATGAGAAAAATATAAGTGCCGATTATAGTTCATATTTTAATCATGGGACAATAGTAGATTCTACTGAGGCCACGGTGGGCGTTCCTTTGATGACTGCCAACACGAGCGAGCCGTTACGCGCTTCTAACTCCGAGGTGCCTTAGTTGAAACAAAGCTTTCCAAACGTTGGTCAGATACTGCCGACCATAACAACAATTGATCTCCAATCCATTTCGGGCTCGGGCGGGTTTGGGGCCAACATGAAAATCGGGAAAGCACAATGATTCGCTATCTAATCAGTATTCTGGTCATGGCTGTGGCGGCCGTCACGGGGGCAACGGCATGGGCTTCCGGAACCCTCAATGTCGGGGCGGCCTCCACCACCATCAACCCGCCGGCGGGGACCTTTCTCGGCGGGTACGACCATAACCGCAAATCGACCGGAATTCACGACGACCTGAACGCGAAAGCCGTTGTCTTCGACGACGGAGACAGTACGGTCGTCTTGGTTGTGCTGGACGCGCTCAGCATTCAGCTCTTTGAAACGGACGCCATTCGCGCGGCGGCCGTGAAAAGGGTGGGGGACCGCCGACTCGCTCCCGAGCGTATCATTGTTCAGGCGACCCACAGCCATTGCGCGCCTGACTTGACCGGCCTGTACGGTGCGAGTCCGGGGGAAAGCGGCCTCAGCCCGGTCTATATTGCCCAGCTGGTCGACTCGGCAACGGATGCCGTTGCCAAGGCATGGTCGGCCCGGAGACCGGCGACGTTGACGCACACGGAGGCTATTTGCAGCGGTTGGGCCGTCAACGACAGTGAACCGGCCAACATCGACAATTCCGTCACGATACTGGAATGCCTGGACGCCTCGGGGAAACCCGTGGCCACTTTGACGAATTTCGCCTGTCATCCCACGGTGCTCGACGGGGACACAACCCTGACCGGTGCGGACTGGGTTGGCGGCTATTACAAGGCCATGAGTTCCGCCCTGCCAGGGGAACACCTTTTTCTCCAAGGGGCTATCGGTGCTTGGATTCAGCCGAAAACGCCGGAAAGGACCTTTGTCCTCGCAGAAAGTTACGGCAAAGACCTCGCGTCGAAGGTGACCGCGGCCCTGACCTCGGCCAAGCCGCTGGAGGGAAGCGCCATTCGCTTCGCGCACAAGCGCTTTCCCATGCCACTGGCCAATGAGATGTTCAAGCAGATGACCGAATTGGGACTGACTCCGCGCGACATGAAGGGCGGCGCCGTTGAAACGGAAGTGACCTGGTTCAGCGTGGGCGCAGCGCAGTTCGCCACGCACCCGGGCGAAACGGCACCCGTGTTTGCTGGGGAGACGCGGAAACTCATGAAATCGGGTCCCAAATTCGTCCTGGGACTGGGAAACGACCACTTGGGCTATATCAACCCCCCGAGTGTTTTGACGTTCCGTCCAAGCTGAAATTCGCGGATTACCTTACCAGCATGTCACCGGGCCGCGAAGCGGGGCCGTCCATCATGGCGGCGCTGGCGGGTATCATTCCCTGAGCGGAACGAGGCGCTATCGCAGCACGAATTCCAATTCGGCAAACACGGCGGGATGGTCTGAAGCCGCGTGGTTCAGGGGCGCATACACCCTCCGGTCAACAACCCACCTATAGACTTTCTTTTCCCAGGGGCCGGCCATGAAAATATGGTCGATAATATGGGCGAGGTTTGGGATAGGCTTGCTGGACCGCGACCCATCCGCCCCCCTTACGGCCGGAACTTCCTCAAGTTGTCGTGCCAAGTCCGCGGAATTGACAAACACCGCTGCCGACCCGTTCGCGCCGAACTGGAGATTGTGGTACCGATTTGTGTCGTACTGAGTGTTGAAATCGCCCGTGAAGATGATGGGAATCCTTTGTGCATGGGGGCCGAAGGTGTCGTGTACGAGGGAGGCCGAAGTCTCCTTGTTCAATCCGTCATTGTCAAAATGGGTGTTCATGTAGAGAAACTCGAAGCCGTTCGACTTTTGGCGAAGATGCACCCAATTTACGTAGCGCGGGAGGGTTAGAGGCAGCCAGGCAAAGCCCATGGGCAGTTCGGGCTTTGGGCCCAGCCAGAACTGTCCGGACTCCAGCGCCTCAAAGCGGTCCTTCCTGTAGAGCAGGGCCGCGTCCGCGTAGTTCCAAGGCCCAAATGTGTAGGATTGCGAGCCGTACCGCCGCGGATCGGGATTCAGTTCGGTGATGTCCTGGTCGCCGCCGAGTTCCTGGAATCCAATGAGGTCGGGGCTGTAATCGGCGACTATTTCGCGGAGGTGCGGAAGCCGCACGTCCCACGGGCCGTATTCGGGGTGGGAACCCGCCGCAGTGCAAATGCGGCAGAGCACGTTGTAGGTGAGCACGCGAATGGGACCACTGGAGCACAGCGGCGCCGCCACGCAGTTCTGGGCCGGGTCCATGCGAGACGAATTGAACCAAGGATTGCTCCAGGAATTCGTCAACGTGGCCAGCGTGTACTGCACACCTTCAAGGCGAACAAATAGACCTGCGAACAGGACCACGCACGCGAAAATGCCAAACCATCTCATGGTCCGCAGAAACACGGTGTTCATGAAAGCCTTCCAGTTGCCCGGAAGGTTCCTGCCGTCAGCGTTTTTCGGCAAGCCGGCACAGCACCTCGCAGCCCTGCCTGATCGTGTGGTCGGGGGCCGCAAAAGAAATTCGGAAATTGCTCTTGCGTTCCGAGAAGACGCTGCCCGGAATGATCAGGACGTTGTTCTCGATGGCCAGGCGCACGAAAGCGTCCCCGTCGCCGTCCGGCACCTCGGGGAAGATGTAGAAGGCGCCGCCCGGTTTGGTCACGTTGAACGCCTTGGAAAGTCCCTCGTACACCAGGTCGCGTTTCTTGCGGTAGGCAACCAGTTTCTCCGTCATGTCCGCTTTCAGCGCCAAGACTGCGGCCTTTTGCGCAAAGGACGGCGCGCAGACGAAGGTGTACTGCTGGAGCGTGTTCATGGACTGGATAACGTCCTCCGGTCCGGCGGCATAACCGACACGCCATCCCGTCATGGCGGCGTTCTTGGAGAAGCCGTTCAGACAGATGATGTTTTCATACATGCCGACCATGCTCGCGGGGACGTCGTCGTAGAGCAGGGATTCATAGATCTCGTCGGTGATGACCAGAAGCTTGTGCTTTCGCGCAACCTCGGCGAGCGCGGCAAGCTCGGTCTTGTCCATGCAAACGCCGGTCGGGTTCGAGGGGCTGTTGACGAGCAGCAGTTTCGTGCGGGGGGTAATGGCGCGCTCGACCCGCTCGGGGGTCAATTTGAAGTCCGGGTAGGTGTCCACCGGCACGGAAATACCGCCCAGCAGGTTGACCAGATGCTTGTACATCACGAAATAGGGGTCGGCGCAAAGGACCTCATCGCCCGGATTGATGCTTGCCATAAGGGCAAGGAAAAGACCGCCTGACACACCCGACGTGACCATGACGTTGTGCAGGGGAACGCCGAATTTGGTCTCGTAGTATTCGGAAGCCGCGTCGCGCAGTTCCTGGATGCCCCAGGTTTGCGTGTAAGAATTGAATCCGGCCCGTATCTGGCGGACCGCCTCGTCCTTGCATATTTCATCAACATCGTAGTCTGGCTGGCCGATGCTGAGGTTTATGGGGTTTTTCATTTGGGCCGCAAGTGCGAAAACCTTGCGTATGCCGCTGGCGTCAATCTTACTCATACGGTCTGCGAGGAAGGACATGAAAAGACTCCTTATTTTAATGAGACGATATTTTACTCCGCGGGAAGGAATGGCGCAAATGGAAGATCGAGGAGTGTCCGCCCACATCGTGTATTTTCAATAAATCACACATTGGGAGAATTTGCCACGGACCACAAAATGGATTATACTCACATTCATTCGCTGGGTATCCGACGGTTCAAGTGTTTGCCGGAGTACGTAACTCATTGGGAGACAAGGGCCGTCCACCTTTGAAAGGGAAGGAAATGACTGAATTCTGGCATGACGCCGGGTGCGCGTTTCATCCTGTCAGCGCGCCGGACTACCTACCGGTCAAGCAATTGCAGCAACTGCAATTGCACCGGCTACGGGCTATCGTTCAGCGGGCGTATGACCATGTTGCATTGTTTCGTCAGCGCATGGATGAGCAGGGGCTTACCCCGGCCGTCCTAAAAGACTTGTCTGATATCGCCAAATTGCCCTTTACGGTGAAAACAGACCTGCGCGACACCTATCCCTTTGGCCTCTTTGCGAGTCCCATGAGCGAGGTGGTTCGTGTGCACGCCTCCAGCGGGACCACGGGCAAGCCCATCGTGGTGGCCTACACCCAGGAGGACGTGAAGGTCTGGGCTTCGGTCATGGTCCGCACCTTCGCCGCCTGCGGCCTGCACC
>CAIJOU010000608.1 GCA_903822375.1 Candidatus Hydrogenedentota bacterium | reverse complement strand
GGCCTGCAGCAGGTCGGCGAAGAAAAAGAGTGCAGGCCGCACGCTGCGTGGCTCGTGCGGCCTGCACCAAACTTGGTCTGCGTCAGTTTTAGGCTTCGGCGGGTGCCGAGGCCTTGGAAACCAGCGTCTGGATGGTGGATTTCTTGCGGGCGGCGGAATTGCGGTGAATGACACCCTTTGCGGCGGCGCGGTCAATCGCGGACAACGCCTCGCTGACCGTGGTCTTCAACTGCTCCGCATCCTTGGCCTCAATGGCCGTCATGGCCTGCTTCACCATGGTCTTCATCCGCGAGCGGATGGCCATGTTGCGCTGGCGGGCCAGTTCGTTCGTTCCAATACGCTTCTTCTGCGACTTAATATTAGCCATTTCACAGTGCTCCATTTGGCATACTTGGGGTGAGACTTGCGCAGTATAGCAAACGCCGCGGGCGTGTATCAAGTCGATTTGTGTTGATTTGCGCGGGTGGTTGCCAAGGGCATGCTTTACTGCGACCCGGAACACGATGTCCGGGCGGGGTGACCGTGTCCAGTTGGTGGACATTGTGGACGCAACGGACTTTGTCAGGAAAGTGCCCCATGGATTGTGTGCACGGCCCCCTCAGAGCCCATATCGTGAACAAGTCGCTCGTTCAGGGCACAGCCGGTGAACCTTTCCGTGAATAGGTGCTATAAAGACATAGTCCGACGTGTTGCTTGCATTTGTGGGCGCAATCTTTGCAACCTTTTGGAAGCAAAGGGCATAATACACCTTGTGCCGGGGTATATTGGCTTGGCAAACCCGGCCTGTTCGTGGCATTTTTCGCCTTTTTCGATCAACGAACGTGGAGGAGATAGCGCTATGAATTGGCGCAGTCCAGTAATTGGATTGGTGGTTGCGGTGATTTTATTTGGAGCGGGCACAGCCATTGCCCAAGAGGCGCCCGCCGCAGGGGCAGCCCCTGCGGCTTCTGCGGCCGTCCCGGCGCAGGCTGCTCCGTCATCCGCCGCGGCAGTTGCATCGGAAATCACCCCCGCGACAACCGGACCGGGGGGACTGCCCAAGGTGACCGAAAGGCTCTCGGTCATGACCATGATTCAACACGGCGGTGTCGTGCTGTGGATTCTAATGGCCCTGGGCTTCACGGTGCTTGTGCTTTCAATCTATCTGTTTCTGACCCTGCGTCCCAGCCGCGAGGTTCCCATGAGCCTGGTGAAGCGTGCGCAGAGCCAGATTCGCGCCGGTGACATCCGCGGCGCCTACCAGATGTGCCAGGATCGGGATGAACTGATTGCGGTGGTGCTTCGGGCCGGGCTCAAGATGGCGGGGCACGACCGGTACGTGATCCAAGAGGCCATGGAGAGCGAAGGCGAACGCGGTTCAACGGCCATGTGGCAGCGCGTGTCCTACCTGAACAGCATCGGCAACATCGCGCCGCTGCTCGGGTTGCTGGGCACCGTGTGGGGCATGATCGGCGCCTTCAGCGCGATTGCCCTGGATTCGTCCCAGGTCAAGGGCATTACCATGGCCTATTATGTGTCCATGGCGATGGTGACAACGGCGGGCGGGCTGAT
>CAIJOU010000607.1 GCA_903822375.1 Candidatus Hydrogenedentota bacterium | reverse complement strand
GTTGCGGCCCCGGGGTGGGGAACTGTCTCGGTTATGGCATCAGCTTCTGCATGTCAAACGCCGCGTAGGGCTGAGCATAGGCCATCGATTTGTAAACGCCGTAGCTGAAGTTTATGCGCAGCAAAGCGTCACTGCAGTCGTACACCGCGTTCAACTCGTTGACCGGCGACGGCGCTGACGGGGCCACCGAGGGGTCTGCCGCCAACGCTTTGAAAGCGGCCTCGGTGAAGTTGCCCCAGAGGCTTTGGATCGCCGACTCGTAGCCGGCCGTCAGGTTGATGGCCGGACTGGCGTCGTAGACCATGCCCGCAATCCTGGGTGTGGCCGCATCGAAGACGGCCGACCGGTTATAGCTGACCGTCGGGGTGATGCCGGGGGCGGTCTGAATCACGGCGCCGCGCCGCTGGTTGCGTCCATCGGCGACGATCAGGGAGCAGCCCCGCTCCACCGGAGTCGCCACGACGGTGTCCACCGCTTCCTTCAGACTGAGCGCGTCATAGAGCACGGTTCGGACAAGGAACAAGCGTCCAAGGTTGGCCGGTTCCACGACATTGTCGGACGTGTCGATCTGGTCGCTCAAACTGATCCCGCCCAGATTGACGCCTGTCCGGCCGATGCTCAACCCCGCGAAGGTCAGCAGCGTGTGCGGCACACCGCGCTCGGGCACGTAGACCACAATACACCCGTAATCGTGCGGGTATTTGGTCGCGTTGCCCACGGGCCAGTTCAACTGGCCCGAACTGTTCACGGTCACCGCGTGAAGCGTTTCTCCGCCTGCCGTGCGCGCCCGCCATGCGGCGACGCCGGCCCCTGTGCCCACATTGCCGGGCGTTCCATTGCGCAGGTCGCTGTCGCGCAGGGCAATCATGTGCGCCTCCTGCAACTGCGCCAGGGTGGGCACCGTCACCGGCGGCTGCACCGACGGCCTGGCCATGCCCTCAAGCACGCCCGCCATCTCGTCCTTGATGCGCTGGTCTATTTTTGCCGCCTGCGCGCTCCACTCATCGTAGAGCGTCTGGTCGGTCATGCCCGTGTACAGCTTGTAGGCGGCGACGTAGTTGGGTATGAACTCGCTGATCTCCCGCGCCATCAGTTCGCCATAGTCCCCGCCCATCGTGGCCGCGTCGCCGTGGAGCACAACAACAGGCGCCTTGGTCTCCGGGAACGGCACCGGGGCGTTGGCTGTGACCGTGTCGTTGGCCACGTAACCGGCGAAGGTCGGATACAGATTGGTGCCGTCCGAATTCTGCGGAAGCATCTTCACCTCCGTTGTGAAGATCAAGTCCGGAACGGTAATTCCCAGGGCCGGGTTGCTGGTGACAATGTTCGGAAGTCTTGCCGTATTGGCATAGGTCAACTGCACGAAGACACCCGTGTAGCTTCCCGCCGGCGGCACGGGCCGCGACGCCGCATAAACGTTGCCGCCGGAAGTGGTGGGCAGCAGCACCTGGGGCTGCCACTGCGGCCCGCGCAACGTGCCGTCCGGATAGTACAGGGACCCGTCCGGCCCCCGCTCGATACGGAAATCGCGCTTGCCGACAGCCGTGGCGTACCACATCTTCACCGTCTTCGGCCTGCGGCCCGCGTCCACCGTGACCTGTATGGAGCCGTCGGCCTGCACCGCCCAGGAGAACTGGGGCTGTGTCTTGTTCTGCGTGACGCCCATGAACCATGCCAGCAGGTCGGAAGCCGGATTGTCCGATGTGGCGGGATCGATTTCCTGGTTGGCGTCGATCAGACCATGGTCCCCATTCGGGATGTAATTGAGATACTTCGAACCGCCAAGGGCGCCGAAATACCACTGTGCCGAATCGGGCAGGAAGAACTGGTCGCCCGTGCCGTTGGTCAGGAACTTGGGCATGTCAAGCCGCTTGCGCGCCGCATGCGTGACAGGGTCGGGATATCCGTCCACATTTCTGTAGCGGTACGGGTCAATCAGCTTCATCAGTTCCGCAGCCCCGGCCTGTTCCTCGGCCGTTGCTCCGGGTAGCATTTTGTCAAATATCCGCTCCTGCGCATAATCGGCAATTTGCGGCGACCAGTAACCGTAGGCCGCCCTGTGATGGACCATCTGCTTGTCCATGTTAAGCACGTCTATCACGATGGGGGCAATGCCCTTGATGCGGCAGTCGGTGATGCCGGTCATCCACGTGGTCCAGCCGCGCTTGGACGCGCCCGCCACCACGAAGTCCTTGATGGGCTTGTTCATGCCCACGTCCGGGTTGGACGCGATCGCCTGAACCGTATCCATCGCCTTCACGGCCGATTTGGCCATGGGGAAGAGCAGCGGCCATGTCGTATCCAGGGGATTGTTGGCCGGATCCAGCGAGTGCTTTCTGTAGCTTTCCAGGTACTGGTTGTAGCTGTACGCGATGATTTCGTCCTCACTGCGGCTGCGCAGAATGAGCGCCTCTTCCTCCGTCGTGCCCGGCGTCACCTCGGCCTTGAAGACAATGGGCTCGCTCGGAACCGTTTTCAGCAGGGCGATGGGCGATCCCGAGAGACCGGCCAGCACGGCGATATAGCTGTCAACGGAGTTGGGAATCTGGTTGAAGTTCGGATGGCTTCCGCCGTCCACAAAGAGCATGGCCGTGTCGGTCAGGCGCTCCACCGGGTTGACCAGCGTGAGATAGTGGCGCCACTTGGCGTCAGCCGGGCTGTAGACGTCCGCCGCGTGCCACACCTGCGAGGTCAACTGGATAACGTAGGCATCGGCAATCTTCACCGGAGTGCCTTCGTAATTGACCGGGAAGGTGTTCACGAGATTGTACTGATAGGCGCCGTCGTCGTCGCGCACATACTCGTCCAGCGGCGTGCCGTCGACCACCGGAAGATCCAGGGTGGCGGTCCGAACGCCGTCGGCCGGGTCAAGTCCGGAGGCCGTCGCGGTGAGCGTCACATGGAACTGGCCGGCCGACGTGTAGGGGTGCGTCAGGGCCGGCGGTGCGGGGTCATCGGAAGACGACAAATTCACGGTCTGTGAAACCACGGGCGAACCGTCGCCAAAATTCCAGTCCAGTTGGGTAATCGGCCGGGTCGGGCTGCTGTAGGAAGCGAGGCTGAAAGTCACCGCGTTCTTGTAGACGCCCGCCGCGACCGCGACCGCCCTGATGGGGCATGCCGTACTGGTCATGATGGAGACAACCGGCGCCGCAGGCGCGGTGATGGTGATGTAGCCGGCTTTCTCCGTGAAGGCGGTGAAGTCGGCGTCCGTCGGAAGCGATGCGCTGTGCCTGAATGACAGGGTCAGGCGCACTTTGTACGAGCCCGGCCTGGCGTAGCGGTGCGTGATCGTGCGTTCCGTGCTGGTGGTGCCGTCGCCAAAATTCCAGAGGTAGCCGGTGATCGGCCGCACCCCTGCCGCCTGTGTGACCGGCGTGAACACGATGTCGTCAAGGGTGATGCCGGTGGTTGGCGTGGCGCTGAAATCGGAATTCGGCGCCTTGTCCACCGTCACCGGCTTGGTGACGCTCACCGAGCGCGTCGCGGTGCTGACCGTGAGAATGACGTTGTACACTGCCTGCTTGGTGAAGGTGAACGTTACTGTCTGACCGGCCTTGACGTCGCTCGTCGTCGTCGGATCGCCGTCGAAATCCCATTTGTAGCTGGTGATGGGCTCCGAGCCGACAACCGTTGGTGCGGCACTGAAGCTGATCTGCGTGCCGGTCCACGCAAGACGGGGCGTCCAGGTGAAGTCCGGCGTGGGCGGCTTAACCACGGTGATGAGATTCTTCTTCACCACGGTGCTTTCGTTGTTCGCCGGGTCGGCGCTGCGCACGGTCAGCGTGACGGTGTACGTGCCCGCCTGCGCATAAGGATGCTGCGGGTTCTGCTGCACGCTGGTGCCCCCGTCGCCGAAATTCCACGCCCAGGAGATGATATCGTTGGAACCGGGCTGCGAACGGTCGGTGAAGTGCACGGACTGGCCGATCGACGGCAGAACATTGTCCACGGTGAAATCCGCCGTGGGCGGCCTGTAGATCAACGTGACCGGGATGGTCTTGGAACTGACGCCCTCCTGGGTAATCACGGTCAGCTTCACATTGTATGTGCCAACCAACGCATAGCTGTGAACGGGGTTCTGCTCGTTCGAAAGGCCCCCGTCGCCAAACTCCCAAACCCAGTTGGTGATGGGCGAGGTGCCCGGGTCGGACAAATCGGTAAACTGAATCGGCGTCTTGACATAGGGCTTCACGTCGGAAAGTGCAAAGTTGGCGGTCGGCCCGATCTTCTGCCGAACGTTGATGTAGTTCTGCTTGACCTTTGCAACGTCTCCAAACTGCGTGCTGACCGTCAGAGTCACCGTGTACAGCCCCGCCGCGTTGTACTGGTGGTAGGGATTGTGGTCGGTGCTCGTCGCCCCGTCTCCAAAGGCCCATTTCCATCCCGTAATCGGGGTTGCCGTGCTCGAGGACAGGTCGGTGAAGGCCACCACGCCATTGATCGGGACGTTGGTGGACGAGGCGCTGAAGTCGACCGTAACCACGGGCGCGTTCACCTTGATGTACCCGGCGCGCGTCAGGGTTTCCTGTTGAGCCCCCGCCTTGATGGTCAGGGAAACGTCGTAGGTGCCGGGAGTCATGTACAAGTGGGTGGGGTTCTGCTCCGTACTCGTATTGCCGTCGCCAAAGTTCCAAAGCCATGAGGAGACCGCCCCGAGGCCGGTGTCTGCCACGCTCAAATCGCGAAATACCACCGGCCGCCCCAGCCCCACAGAGCGTTGGTCGGCAACGAAGTCAGACTGAAGCTGGTCATCAGCGATGACATCCACTTCCAGTTGGGAGGAAGGCCCGGCGCTCAGGTACAGTTTGGCCCGGTTGGTTCCCACTGTCATCAGTTCGCGCCGAATGGTGACGGGAATGCACACGGGAAGCAATGTGCTGTTCACCATGCAACCCGCCGCAGTGTCCAGGCACGCCCCCGGAATCACCCAATCCGCACTGGACGACACCACCAACGGATTGGCCTGTGTCGAGCTGGCGTTGCGACTGACACTCAGTGTCATGCTCGTCTTGGTGGTGCCGAAGTCAAGCGACGTCGGCGAGGGGATTAGGGCGAGGCCCACATCCCCCGGAAAACAGCCCGACATCAGTGATGCCACAACCGCCGTTAGTAAGAACGCGACAATGAACCTTGGACGGTGCATTCGGTAGACTCCTTCATCCCAACCCAGTTCAGCCGGTATGTCTAGACCCTATATGGACATGGGTTTCCGCTCAATAAATATACGCTCCCTAGCATAATGCCAGTTTCCGTCCCCGGTGTCAATAATCTACTTCGGGAAATTTTGCGCCGCTATCCGGCAATTTCATACATCTTTCCGAAGATTCCGCCCCCGGCGCCCAGGAAAAGGCCCATTCCACAAGGAGATTGTTACGGGTTTTGCCGCTTTTTCTTCCAGATTCCGGCTAGGGCAGTCTGGATTTCCTGGCTACGGTCTTGGACCGCATGCGCCCTTTCGACCTGCCCCGCATGCCCCGGTCAGTGCGCGACGGGGGTCAGGCGGATGAGCATTGGTTCGAGCGGCAGCAGTTCGCGCGGGAAGACCACATCCCGGCCCTGGATAAGATCCCGTCCGGAATTCATGCCGCCCGCCAACTGGCACGGAACCGGTTCGGGACGCAGGTTCACGACGTAGATATAGGACACGCCGTCCACGACGATGTACCGGGTATGCACCCCTTCCAGCGGGTATCCATAGCTGTTTGTAGGCCGGGTGATGGATGGAAGCACGTTCCGGACAATGGAGGTGTCCATGCTGTGAAGATATTCCGTGGGCAGGTTCATGCCCTCCACAAACACCGTATTACCCGTGGTGCGGACGACATCGGTCCGCGATTTTCCCCGCTCATTGTACGGGATCGGCGTACCCACGCGGGCCACGGCCCCGCCGCCCGCCACGAACTCGTCAATCTTGTCGAATGCGGCGTCGGTGGCTGCCGGCGTTTCGGGCATGATCAGCACTTTGGACTTTTCCAGCGCGCCGTTCGCGAGTTCACGCTCCGTGATGAACTGCACGTTGTACCCCGTGAAGGAACTGCCCTCATAGGCGTAGAGCGCCGACAACAGATGCGGTTCGCCGTTGTCCATTATTTTGGATGACTCGCTGAAGAACACCAGAATATCGGCTGGGGCCGAGGCAAAAGCCTGGATCACACCCGCAAGCCGGCGCGCATCCAGCGCCGTCACCGCGAGGGCCTCCATCGATTCGGCCCGCGTGAACACGGGCGAGTCAGCGGCGACCGCGAGCCCGGACGCGCCAGAGATAAGCGCCTCCCACAGCAGGGTCCGCACGACCCCGTAACAGCGCTGGGAATCGAGGTTTTCGGCCGGATTGATGCCCGCATTGAGGTTAAGCACGGGCTTCTGGGGCGCATAGGAGCGCTGCAGGGCGTAATGGATGGTTGCACGGGGATAATCAATTGCGTAGGGACGCTTGCTTGAGGAGCCCGCGGAAACCATGCAGCCGTTGATGTCCATCAGCCGCGCCGTCAGCTCGCGGTCCGGCGCATACTTGGTCTCCCCCTTTTCGAAGGCCGTGTCGGGCATGGAAATCATGACGGAAAGGCCCGGACAGGCCGGTCCGGCCGCGGCCCGCAGGCCGGAGAGCGCCTCGTCGACCAGCTGCGTGTGGAAGTTTTGCCAGTCGAACTGGTAGGCGCGCTGGTTCTGGTAAGCGTGGGGCGGATTGTCGCCCCAGATCGTGATTTCATCATAGTCCGCGAGATGGGCGCGCCAGATTCGGTTCAGGTCCTGACGGTCGGGATACTGCTCACGAACCCGGTTGATGAACTGCTCCCGCACGGATTCACCGTCAAATTTGAACGCCGGCGCCTCGGCCAGACTAATCCCCAAGACCGTTTCCCGGCCCGCGACCGCATCGCCAACCGCCTTCACATGCCTTTCCAGCGCCGAACGCAGGGCGGGGTGGGAAAGCGTGGCAAACCCGGGGGCCTGAATGTCCGGTGCCTGCCCAAGAATGGCGTGTCCCAGCGCGTCCTGGGACAGTTGCAGCGCCACCGCCACGCCCTTTTCCGCCGCCATATCCAGAACAGGGTCAAGGGCCGCGTGAATAACGGCGGCATCAAAAGGCGCAGCCATGACCGCCTCGACATCGTCCAGCGGCACCACTGCAAAATTCATGCCGAGAGAGGCCATGCGGGCCAGTCGCCCGGGCGCGTCCGCCTTGGTCATGTCCAGCACGCCGCCCAACAGCGCGACCGGCACGCCATCCACCGCAAGATTGGCACCCTGGGGAGTCACCCGCCCGGAGAGCCTGGCCACCGGCGACGCCAGTTCAGGCTCCGCCTTGGAAAACACCAGCGCGGCGTTCGCAGTCTGAAGCGCCCGGCGCACATAGACCAGACCCCGGTCGGCCTCAACCCATTTCGCTTCCGAAAGGTGGCCGTGAACTGCGGCAAGAACTTCCCCCGCCAGGGCAAGCCGTGCGCGCAGATAGGGATAACCGTCCGACGACTGCGTCAAGACATCCACCTGTTTGACCGTGTCCGCCAGCATCCCGTCAAGAGCCGTTACTTCGGTTTCCATGGCCGTGGAACTCGCCCGGTCCAGAACGGTGGTGCAACTGACCGCGGACTGCTTGGATGCGTAATAGACCGAAAGGACCGCCTTGTAGGTGCCCGGAGGGCAGGAGGCCGGGTTCCACTCAAAGTGGCATTTGTTCTCCCCGCCTTTCAGATTGTAGGCGGCATTTGCCTCATGAATAGACTTGCCGGCGGCATCAATGACGCGAAATTGCGCGTTTGCATTTTCAAAGCCCATGTCGCAACGGACGGTGTAGACAAACTTCACCGGAGCGGTCGCCGGATAGCTGGGCTCAACAACGAGTTCCAGTGCCACCTGATCGCTTTGCACATAGGTGGAGGGATGGGTCCAGACAACCTCATAGGGTTCCGCCGCAACAGAAGCGGTCATGCCGGTAAACAGTCCAACCATGCCCCCGAATAACACGAGGAACACTACGGACGAAGCCGTGCGGACACTCGAAAAGCAGACCATTTCCACGGTTCCTTTCAGTACAGACCCAATACGGCGCGTGCATGCACATTGTATAAACCTGTCCCCATGTGGGTCAATGTTTCATAACGAAACTTGCCCGGTTTCTGTTGACGGGGAGGCGCGTCTCCCGGAACCGCCCTGAATGGATGGGCCCATCGAGTTGTTAGACTGAGTAACAGAAAAGCATCCCACCAGTAAAAACACGTGCCTGTGGCCGCTTCAAAAGAGTAAGAATCTTGCGGCCATCCCCACTTTATCTGGTAGACTGTGCGGGCTAAACCATATATATGGTGTTTTGCCCGTGTTCCAAGTGGGATAATTTCTGAAACTTTTTGGTTGTTGTCGGTATAGATTATTGGGTCTTATTGTGCGATTCTGGCACGGGAACAGGATTTACGTTGTTGTCAATGACAGGTTTAGTGCTGGAATTGCTGCCCCGGCGGCGGGAGACACGCGTGTTTTCTGCCCAGGACGAGCATGGCGTAGAACAACCATCCGGCCCCGCGAGAGGCTGTGAACGGGGAAAGTATCGCATGCATCCGCCCAAACGGACACGCCAATCGGCGCCCCGGCGAGACTAGAGCATCATGGCCCCTGGATGTAAAGCCAGAAGGACCGTGGTGGTGTTGCTCTGTGGCGTTGCGCTTGCCTGCGCGGCTATGGCAGAATCGTATTCGATCCCCGCAGACAAGGTGAATGAGCAAAAAGTGTTCTGGGGAAACCCGGCCAAATTTGAAAAGCCTGCCTCTGTGGATTACAAAGTTGTCGTCATGGCAACGGACGAGTACAAATCCATCAAGCAGAACAAGATTGAGGCCGGTTCGGCCAAGTACTGGATATTGATCAGCCAGGCGAGTGAAAAAGCCGTGAAGGCCGTGGCGGCAGTCGGCAAGGAAAGCCAGTACGATCTGATCGTGGCCAAGGGTTATTTGGAGAGTGTGGGCCTGACCGTGCAGCCCACGGATGTCACCAATGCCGTGCTTGAGCGGCTTCAAAAAGGAAAAACGAACTAACATGGGTTTCTGCGGAAAGTTGCGCAGAAGACGGAGTGCGTCTTGAATATTCGGGCATTTGCGACAGGCGGATTCGGTTTAGTGCTCGCCTTTGTGGCGACCGGATGCATGGGCACTTCGTCCGGACCCGGCAAATATTCCTCTCCCATGGGCCGCGGTCCGGTGTCGGAAACCCGTGCAACGGACAACTATGCGGCCGCAAAGCAACTCACCGAAGCGAAACGCATGGTCAAGGGCGGCGAATACTCACTGGTTATACCGCGGCTGCAGCAGTTGACCTCCGAGTTTCCCGGTGACGAGGCGGCCATTGAAGCCCGGTATTATCTCGGTCTCTCTTATTATAATATTGGCGGCTACGACGAAGCGCTCCGGAATTTCCGGGAATATGCAGAATTGGCCCCGCAGGGGGAACACGCAGCGACCGCCGCGGACTATGTCCAGCGGATGACCCAGAATGCGCCATCCTCCGCCACCGAGGTGGACCAGAAGATTCGCGAAGCGCAGGCCCGCGCGGCGGCCAATCCGGAAGACATGGTCGCCAAAATGGAGCTGGCCAACCTGTACTGGGATGCGGCCAGATACGCCGAAGCGGGCAAGGTCTACCAGGAACTGCTGGCCAAGTGGCCCAATTTGATGAACGACACGGTGGTGCGCACGCGCATGGCCCGGGAGAAGGACGGCACGCTGACCGTGCTCTCGCCGCAGGAGGCGGAACGCCGCTACCGCGAGCAGGAACCGTTGCAGATATTCAACGTGTCCTCATTCCGCAGCGGTCGCTTTGAAGACTGGAACGCCACCGCCCGCGAAAGGTACTACAATGTCGCCGGCCAGGCGGTGAACCGAAGCGAGCGTCCGCTGGAGGACGCGCGCGTTACGGTGACCATTTACGGCATGGGTCAGATGGTCTATGACACGCAGACGGCCTCCCTGGGAACCCTTCAGCCCGGGGAAGTGCGCGCGTTCAGCATGCAATTCTCCAAGTTTGACAACATTTTCAATGTGACCCGCCATGAATGCGTGGGAACCTTTCGCCGTTAATGCGGAATAATTGAAAGGAATGATGAAACCAAAGACAACCATATTTCTTGCGCTGGGCGGGATGGTTCTGTTTAACGCGGCCTTTGTTGCGCAGGCGCAAGAGCCCAAACAGGTCAATGTCGCCGTAAAGATCATCGAATTTCAGGCAACCAACGACCTGGAAACGGGACTCAGCGCCTATTTCAAGAACCGCCTGGAACCGCGTCCGTACGGACATGTGGTCGCGGGCCAGGAAAGCGCCGTGGACTCCGTGGCGCTCACGTTTCCCAATTCGAACACCACCGGCTTGACTGTTTTCCTGAACAACATCGCCAACAACTGGGCGGATGTCGAGTTGGTGCTTCAGGCGCTGGTGGACCAGGGAAAAGCGTTTATCCTCTCCCAGCCAAAGGTGATGGTGCCCGTCGCCGCGCCGGTGCCGGCCATTATCAAGACCTCGCAGGATGTGCCCTACGCGAACACCATTGTCATCGGGGCATCGGCGGTGCAAACCACCGCCTTCAAGCCGACCGGCGTGGCCATGACGGTCAGCGCCCTTGAAGTGATCGACGACGATGGAAATCCGGCGACCACCGAGGACACGTACATCAAGCTGAAACTGACAGCGGAGATCAACGAGGAAGGCCCGCGCATCGCCGTTGCCCTTGGCATGGGCACGGGGAGCGGAAACGTCTTGAACCAGACAACCACGGCCATTACCGTGCCCGAATTCGTGTCGCGAAGCGTGGACACCACCGTGTGGGTGCGCAACGGACAGGTACTGCTGATGGGCGGGCTGTACCGCAACAACAAGATCGGCAATCTTTCCACAATGCCCTGGTTCCCGCAGACAGAAGGTGTGTTGAACAACCTGATCAGCCGCGTGCTGCCCTTTGCCGCAAACCCCCAGGTGCCACTCTCCGCAAGCGTGGGCAACAACAGCAAGAGTCAGGACCGCCGTGAACTCGTATTCATGATCAAGGCGGACCTCTGGCGCAAGTCCTACACGGTGGCCGATGAGTTCGGCTTCGCCTCGGACCAGCCGCAGGGCGAGAAAAAAGAGGGGGAAGAAAAGGCGCCCGAAGAGCCCGTCAAGTCCAAAACACCCGCGGATGTCATCAGCGGCGTGTTGGGGAACGGCGGCGGCATGGCTCCGGGTCTCGCGGGCAGCATCGGAGTCCGTCCGGGCAATGCGGCCCTCGGCATTGGAGGCAAATCCAAATGAACGCCTCCAAACAGTTAATTGCGTTGGTGATTCTCACTGCGGCATTGCTGCCGCTGTCGGCGCTTGCCCAGGCGCCGGCCCCCGCGCCCGCACCGGCGCCT
>CAIJOU010000606.1 GCA_903822375.1 Candidatus Hydrogenedentota bacterium | reverse complement strand
CGCCGAAACCAAAGAGGTGTGGCAGGTCTGCCGTCTCAACCTATACCAGGGCAACGATTTCTGGAATGAGGTGCGCAAGACCAGCGACTACGAAGTTGAGCTTGACGTTCGACCGCGTCCATGGTGGGGCTTCCAGATGGTCGGGGAAACCCACAATGTAAGCAACGGCACATTCTGTTCTGAACCCGCCCGAGGCAGGCACGGTCACGACCCCTTTGGTGACCTCACCGATGACTGGCCCTCAAGACATTCCAACAACAGCGCGTATCTGGACCAGTCCGGCTCCGCCGACTACAACCGGGTGCTGACCCAGCTCTACTATGACGACACCATGCGCGGGGGCAAGTTCAATTCACGCATTGGTTTTGCATATTCCGACACCGCCGGCGACATAACGACTGAGGCCATTCTTTACGGTGTCGGCGTCCGGCTGGGTGATCTGTGGTCCGTGAGCGCCGAGCATCTTTATGATGTGAATGACGGCATCATGCTCCGCCAGACCTATGAGATTCGGCGCATCTTCCACTGCTTTGAGGTGGGGTTGAGACTGCGCGAACGGCAAAGCGGCTATGATATTGGCGTGCGCTTCGGCCTCGCGGCGTTCTCAGGACCGCCGTTGCGCCACTAAACATCAGCGCTTTAGCCCGATGACCTCATAGATCTCGACGGCTTGGTCCTTGCCTTTGAGCAGTTGCGCGCCCATGGGCACGGCCTCAACGCGGTCCTTGACCGCGTCCCACACTTCCCGTCCAATAAGGATCTTTCCGGGACCGGCAATGTCGCAGAGGCGCTTTGCGGTGTTGACCCGGTCCCCAACGACGGTGAAATCCATGCGCTTGGGGGACCCAATGTATCCGGCAATCACCTCGCCGGTGTCTATGCCTGTGCCAATGTGAAACTGCGGACGGTTCTCATGGGCGCGAAGGACATTGAGTTCGGTGTTGCACTGCAGCATTTCCAACGCCGTGCAGACGGCGCGGTACGGTTCGTCGCCGATACTGATGGGCGCGCCGAAGATGGCCATAATCTCGTCGCCGATGTATTTGTCGAGGGTTCCCTCGTACTTGAAAACAATGTCCGTCATCGCGCTGAAGTGCTCGTTGAGCAGGCTCACCAACTGTTGCGGAACAAGCTGCTCTGCCAGTTTTGAGGACCCGCGAATGTCGCAGAACATGCTGGTGACGCGCGTCTTCTGTCCGCCGAGCACAAGGGTGTGCGCATCGTTGAGCACTTTGTCGACGAGGGCGTTGGGAAGAAAGCGGGCCAGATTCTGCCTGCGCTTTTCCGATTCGACAATCTGCACCGCCAACCGCGCATTTTCTATGGCCATGGCCGACTGTGATGCGAGGGAGGAGAACAGTTCCAGGTCCTCCTCGGTGAAATGCATGCCCGACTTTCGCGTGTCCACATAGACGGAGCCCAGAATGCGGTCCTCCACCTTGAGGGGCACGCACATTGCGCTCACAATCCTGCCGCGTACGACGCTTTCCCGATTTCCGAAAGCGCGGTCCGATCGGTCCGCCATCAACACGGCCTCACCGTCTATGGCGGCCTGCCCGGCAATACCCATGCTGGGAGAGGCGGCCTCAAGTTCGCGGCCCATCTCCCTTGCGACCTTAACCTGGAGGGTCCTGCTGCGTTCGTCACTCAGCAGGACAAAGCCCCGGTCGGCCTCAATCACATCGATAATCGTGTCCAGCATGTCCGCAAGCCGTTTGTTCAGGTCAAAATTGGAGGTCATGACCTGGTTGGCGCGGTGGAGCGCGGCAAGCCGGCGATAGGCGCGGCCAATGCGGGCGATTTCCTCCCCGGTGGGCGCGGCTGCATCCGAGGGGGGCAGCACCTCCTTGGAACCGCGTCTTCCGACGAGCGTCATGCTGGAATCCACACGGTCCATCTCGGCGCGGATGCTGTTCATGCTCCTGAGCAGTTGGCTGTCTTCCACGCCGGGGGTATTCTTGTCCGTTCCCCGGGCATGCTGCGTGTCGTCGCGGTACACCAACCGGCACTTGCTGCCGAACCACACCTCGTCCATGTGTTTCAGGACGCGCTCCGAGACCCGTTGCCGGTTTACATAGGTGCCGTTGAGACTCTTCAAGTCGCGCACAACCGTCACATTCCCGCGGCGAACCACGCAGGCGTGCTGACGCGAAACCTCATCGGCAACGAGGACAACGTCGTTCTCCTCGGCCCGGCCGAAAGAGATTTCCCCGCCGGACAGGGGAACGGTCATCGGCGGAAGTCCGGGCTGTTCTATGATGACTTGGGCCATGCTCACTGCTCCTTCCCGAAATGATAACAGTAGATACGGGCCCGGTCAATGGACCCATGGCCGTACGTGAGCGCCGGCAATGGAAATAGCGCGGGGCGAAAAAGAACCGGGCGCGCATCCCGTTGGGGTCGCGCGCCCGGCAGAGGGTCAGTGTGTTGGGCAGATTACTTCTTGCCGCCCTTCTTGGCAACCTTGGCCATCTTGCCGCCCTTGCAGGCCGCCTTGCCGGACTTCTTGCCGCAGCAGCGCGGCGTCTCGAGAGCCGCCTGGGCCGCCGCAAAGCGCGCGATCGGCACCCGGAACGGGGAGCAGGACACGTAGTTCAGGCCGACGCGGTGGCAGAACTTGACGGAGGCCGGCTCGCCGCCGTGCTCGCCGCAAATGCCGCACTTCAGCTCGCTGCGCGTCGAGCGGCCCTTTTCGACCGCCATCTGCACGAGTTGCCCGATGCCTTCCTGATCCAGCACCTCGAACGGGTCTTCCGGCAGGATCTTCTTGTCGAGGTAGGCCGGGAGGAAACCGCCGATGTCGTCGCGGCTGTAGCCGAAGCCCATCTGTGTAAGGTCGTTCGTGCCGAAACTGAAGAAGTCGGCGACTTCGGCAATCTTGTCGGCCGTCAGGGCGGCGCGCGGGATCTCGATCATCGTGCCGACCATGTAGTTGAGCTTGACCTTCTGCTCTTTCTGGACCTGGGCGGCAACCTCTTCGATCAGGTTGCGCTGATTGACCAGCTCGGCCTTGGTGCCGACGAGCGGAACCATGACTTCCGGATTGACCTTGACCTTCTCCTTGGCCAACTGCGCGGCCGCCTGGAAGATGGCGCGGGCCTGCATTTCGGTGATTTCCGGGTACGCAATGCCAAGACGGCAACCGCGGTGACCGAGCATCGGGTTGAGCTCGTGGAGCTGCTTGATGCGGCCGTTGATGGTGTCGACCGACAGGCCGGTCTTCTTGCTAAGTTCGGCGATCTGGGCATCGTTCATGCCGCCTACGAACTCATGAAGCGGCGGGTCGAGCAGGCGGATGGTCACCGGCCGGGCGCCCATGGCCTTGAACAGGCCGTAGAAGTCCTTCTGCTGGAAGGGCAGCAGCTTGGCCAGGGCCTTGCGGCGTGCCTCTTCGGAGTCGGCCAGGATCATTTCGCGCATGTAGGGGATGCGCGCCTCTTCGAAGAACATGTGCTCGGTGCGGCACAGGCCGATGCCTTCGGCGCCGAACGCGACCGCCTGCTCGGCGTCCTTGGGCGTGTCGGCGTTGGTGCGCACGTTGATCTGGCGCACGTCGTCGGACCACTTCATAATCTTCTTGTAGAAGGGGTTCAGTTCGGGCTGTGCCGGAAGCACCGGAACCTGGCCCATGAACACCTTGCCGACGCTGCCGTTCATCGAGATCCAGTCGCCTTCTTTGACGACCTTGTCGCCAACGGTCATCTTCTTGGCGGCGAGGTCAATCTGAAGCGCGGCGCAGCCCACGATGCAGCACTTGCCCCAGCCGCGGGCGACAAGCGCCGCGTGGGAGGTCATGCCGCCCTTGGCGGTGAGGATGGCTTCGGCAACGTGCATGCCGTGAACGTCTTCGGGCGAGGTCTCGTTGCGGACAAGCATGACCTTCTTGCCCTTCTTGGCCCACTCCGCCGCATCGTCGGCGGTAAACACGACCTGGCCGACGGCGCCGCCGGGGCCTGCGGGCAGGCCCTTGGCCATCACGACCGCGGTCTTTTCCGCCTTCGGGTCAAGCATCGTGTGCAGCAGCTCGTCCAACTGCGACGGGGCAACGCGCATGATGGCCGTGTCTTTGGAGATCAGCTTGCTTTCGGCCATCTCGACCGCCATGCGGACCGCCGCCGTGCCGGTGCGCTTGCCAACGCGGCACTGCAGCATCCAAAGCTGGCCTTCCTCGATGGTGAACTCGATGTCCATCATGTCTTTGTAGTGCTTCTCCAGCTTGGTGCGGATGGCGTCAAGCTGCTTGTACAGTTTCGGGCTGGCCTCCTCAAGAGAGGTGAGATGGGCGGACTGCTCGCCCTTGGTGGCCTTGTTGATGGGGGAGGGGGTGCGGATGCCGGCGACCACGTCCTCGCCCTGCGCATTGACCAGCCACTCGCCGTAGAACAGGTTCTCGCCGGTGGCGGCGTTGCGCGTGAAGGCCACGCCGGTGGCGGAAGTGTCGCCGGTGTTGCCGAACACCATGGCCTGGACGCTGACGGCCGTGCCCCATTCATCAGGAATGCGCTCGATGCGGCGGTAGGCGATGGCGCGCTTGCCGTTCCACGACTGGAACACGGCCTTGACGCCGCCCCACATCTGGGCGTGCGCATCGTCGGGGAATTCTTTGCCGATGGTCTTCTTGACGATGACCTTAAAGTCTTCAGCCAGTTTCTTGAGGTCTTCCGCCGTAAGCTGCGTGTCCTCTGAGTAGCCATTGGCCTTTTTGACGGCTTCCATGGCGTGCTCAAGCTGGAGACGGACGCCCTTGCCCTCGGCGGGCTCAAGGCCTGCGGCCTTTTCCATTACGACGTCGGCGTACATCATGATCAGGCGGCGATAGGAGTCGTACACAAAGCGCTCGTTCTTCGTCTTTGCGATGAGGGCCGGGATCGTCTTCGTCGTGAGGCCGACGTTGAGGACCGTGTCCATCATGCCCGGCATCGACTTGCGCGCGCCGGAGCGCACCGACACAAGCAGCGGGTTCTTCGGATCGCCAAACTTCTTGCCCATGACCTTTTCGGTCTTGGAAAGCGCGGATGCGACTTCCTTCTCAAGTTCCTTGGGCAGGCTGCCCTTGTGCTTGTAGTATTCGGTGCACATTTCGGTGGTGATGGTGAAACCCGCCGGCACCGGAATGCCCAGGTTGCACATCTCAGCAAGGTTCGCACCCTTGCCGCCGAGAAGCTCTTTCATCTTCTCGTTGCCGTCGGCCTTGCCGCCGCCGAAAAAGTAGACATTCTTCTTCGCCATGATGATGCATTCTCCTTGCAGATTGCTGAAAACCGCCTGCGGGACCATACCGCTTCCCAAGTCACATTGTTGGGAAAACAAGAGCGAAACCGGCGCAGGATACCAAATCCGACGAGAATCCCCCCGTCGGCGGTACTGCGTAATTATATAAAAGCTGGAACGGCGCGTGCAAGTAGAAAATACGGAGCCGGTCGGCACCGGTGCCCGTTTCGAACCCCAAAACTGCCGAAGTGCCGCCCAAACTGGACACCCGTCCCCGCACTGTGGAATAATTCACGACACACGCGCGCCCGTAGCTCAGGTGGATAGAGCGCCAGCCTTCTAAGCTGGATGCCGCTGGTTCGAGTCCAGCCGGGCGCGCCAGTTTAAGTTCCGGAATCGCCTATAGTTAGGCGTTACCTGCGGTGCGGCCGTGGTTGCCAAGTGAGTCTTTGTAAGTGGGCAGACTGCCCAAAACAAGGAGACTGGCGCCATGGATAAAGGGAAGAAGAAACCCTCAAAGTTGCGCACGCCGCGCATGTCTTTCCACAAGGGCAATGGTCAATACCGGGTACGGCTGAACGGTCGGAGCATCTACCTGGGGACCGACCCCGTCGAGGCAGACAACCGGTACCACCGGGTTATTTCAGAGTGGATCGGACGCGGCCGGAAGCCCAAAGTGGACCCCGACGAGATTACCATCGTCGAAATCCTCGCCCGGTTCAAGACCGAATATGTCGAACAGCATTTCGACAACCGGCGGTCAAAGGAGAACCTTCTCCACCTACTTGAGACGCTCAAGGCGTCCTATGGGAGCTTTCCCGCGGTCAGCTTCGGGCCGCAGTCTCTCAAGTCCCTGCAGCGCGGTCTTGTCGCGCAGGAGTTCTCCCGGTCATGGTGCAACCGGACAGTGTTCGCCATTCGCCGCCTATTCCGGTGGGCCGTCAGCGAGGAGCTGGTGCCACCGTCGGTCATCCAGGGGCTGAACGCTGTGGAGACGCTGCGCAAGGGCCACACCACCGCAAAAGACAGCCGCGCCCGCCGGCCGGTGTCTGACGTCGACTTCTTCGCGCTCGAAAAGTACGTGACCCCCACCGTCTGGACCATCCTGCAGTTGCTTCGCCTGACCGGCGCCCGCCCTTCCGAGTTGCTGCAGCTTCGCCCGGGCGACATTGACCGGAGCGCCGCGACCTGGTGCGCCCGACTGTCAGAACACAAGACCGCCCACCATGGCAAGGACCGCGTTCTCTGGTTTGGCAAGGATGCCCGCGCCCTGTTGGTGCCCGTCCTGCTGCGCAAGCGCGACGGTGAATACCTCTTCAGTCCGAAGGACGCCGTTTCCGAGAAGGCCGCACCCCTTGATAAGCGCCGTAGGGAGGGGCAGCCGGAGACACCGCGCGAAACGGATCGCACCCTCGGGGTCTTCTACCTCCCGGCGGCCCTTTGCCGCTGTGTCGCCCGCGCCGTCGACAAGGCCAACGCAGACACCGACCGCAAAGACCTTCCCAAGGTGCGCAAGTGGACCCCGTACGAACTGAGGCACACGGCAGCCACCAGGGCCCGGGCGGCCGCTGGGCTCGATGGAGCGCAAACCCTCCTCGGCCATGCCAATGCCGACGTGACCCAGGTCTATGCACAGATTGCAGATGAAAAGGGACGGCAGATCGCCGAACTGATTGGATAGCAAAAACGGCGGGGGATCCCGCCACAATCGCCCCACGGGGCACGGGAGAACGAATCATGGACACATTGAAGCAGGAAGTTTTCACCTTCTGTGAGAAGTTGGTAGTCACGGTCTGCGAGAGGATGGCGCGCGGCATAGCCGACGAGAAGGCACCCGCCGCGGCTGCTGAGTTGCTATCAAACGTTTACGCCGTCAACCCTGATGCCAGTCGGGATGTGTACGGCAACCGTTCCATGGAGGTCGTCGAGAAAGTCGCGGTGATCATCAACGGCCTGGACAACATGGAAGATTTGAACATTGACATCTACGAATCCCTGATGCGGGTGTTGCCCAAGATCCTGGAATTCACAAACCGGGAACTGCCAGACGTGGCGGCCAACGCAGCGTAATCCAACAACCCGCGCCCCAGGGCGCACAGGAAGGACCTATCATGAAGACGTCGAAAGTCGAAGTTGTGCAATTCTGCGAACGCATGGTGTTGGAACTTTGCGGGAACGCGCTCGATAACGGGGAGGCGTTCGAGTTGGCCGGCAGGATTCTGGCGGTGATGAAGTACAGCGAACCCACCAACACCGACAGTCTCAGCCCTGATGCCGCCAATGACGTGCTCAGCGTCGCCGACTGGATCGGCGCGCTTGGCCACCAGATAGAGAACTACATGGGCGCCAGTAGCGCTCTCCGGATTGACCTCGCCCGGTGGGCGCCCCACATTCTGGAAGTGGCCGGCAAGCATCTGTTTGCCGATGTCGCCGCATGACCGACCGCTATCAGAAAAGGGAACGCCCTGGCACCGCGACGGGCAGCACCAGGGCATTCCAGAACAACACTTTGGCGTGTGCCCCATTTTACCATCAGGTGTGCCCCGCTTGTCGTACACATTTGACACCTAAAAAAGCCTCTTCGTCAGAATCTGTGGGTGAT
>CAIJOU010000605.1 GCA_903822375.1 Candidatus Hydrogenedentota bacterium | reverse complement strand
TGTGTGTAAAGGGAGGTTACTGATGCCTTATTCTTTCCCGCAAATCGCGGAAGAACCCGAATTAATGTCAATCCGTGTTTTCCCGTCGGCGCTTCGGCCAGCCGCCACGGCGACCATGTTCGACCCAATTTCCTCCGCGCCCCGCATGAAAAAATCCCGCGCGGCAGAGGCGGTGCGCGTTACTTTGGGGGGAGCCGGGGGCTTGGGTGTGTCATTCATAAGGCCGCGGATGACCCCGTCGAGGCCGAAGAACATCGGCGCTTTCAGCATGAAACCAACCACAACATCCTTTCCTGTTTCGGGAAACACGTCTGGCCGCGTCACCTTGCCCGGATGGAGCACGGCGTAGTAATTCACACCCTCCGCATACGCCTCGCAAAGCCTTCGCGTCTCTGGGCTTAAGTCCTTTTCATAATTCGCGGCAACTTTTTCCCACACTTTGAAAAGGGCCACTGCATAATCTATCGGTGCCAAGTCCGCACCCTTCTCCGACGCCAGTTTGCCCCGTCCCATGAGCAGGCATTCCTCAAGGGTGGCAAAATCGTCCTCCGCATGTGCGTAGGCAAGCCCGAACGCCGTGTCGGCGTCGGTGTTTCCAAAGATATGCGGCACGCCCCATTTGTCCCGCAAGATTCGAACATCGCGCCCCTTTGCCGTACTGTCCAGCGCGACTTTGTCGAGATTCAGCCTGGGTCCGCACCCGAAAAGCCCCAACGACAGGAGCCCCGCCAGTAGACCAACATAAAACTTCCTGAACATTTAACGATCTCCGGTTGGAAGGTACCGCACTTGCATGTCAGGGATGCCAGAATACAACTACCCATCCAATTTGACCATGCCCGCAGTTCGCAGGTTTTGTTTGCGGTTCTTCGTCCGACACCGCGGACATTCACTATGAGTCCTGAAGGAATACTGCGTCAATTGGGGCGTCTGTAGGCGGTTTGCCGGGCGCGTGGAGTATCCCCACTGGCGGCTTGTTTCGACCCAGAGATACGGAGGGAGCCTGACACTGAATGCAGTGAGCCGCGAAACCCGTCGTCGATCCCCCCTTCTGGAAGGCCAACACTGAGCTATACGTGGTCCAATGCTATTCGGTTCGTTAGCCCATGAGATTCTTTACGCAGTCGGCTTGTTGTGTTGTGGGCTACGATGACAATGGTGTAGTTCTCACGCAGTTCCCGGATCAACTGACCATTACCCGGGGAATGGGCCAATATCTGGGCCATCTCGGCGAACTGGCTGTTGCGAGCGTCCACTTGGTTTAGAAGTCTGTGCGCCATTCCACGCGCCTACCAATTGGCTGGCACACCCCCCGCCTTACCGGCGGTGTTCCGACCCGCTACCCCAAGGCAGTCGTGCTCATTGTTCACCGGTCCTGATGGACCGGCCCCTCCGGTTTGGGTTCGCATAATCTCCTAACAATCTTTGGATAATCTATATCCACGGTTGATAGTGATTGCCAGACGGGAATTGAGAAAGGAGTAATGGCGCATGATCAGTATTGGCGCAAGACATCTGGAGTGCATGATCGCGAACCTTCCCGGAATTCTGGAAGTGTGCGTGATTCCATCGGCGTCCGAGGACGTGCTTTATGAATATCGGGCATTTGTGGTCCTCTTGCGGAACACGCCATCGGCCGTGTATCAATTCCAGGAAGAGAGTTCCTTGTTCCTGGCGGGCATATCGGTCAAGGTGGAGGTTCTTCCGGAACTGCCAAAGACATCGATGGGCTGCGTTTCCCGCGAACAATTGCTCGCCCTTTCCGCGGGAACGGCCGCCTGAGCGGTTGCAGCAGCGCGGATTACACGCGCGAAATGACCGAGATTGTGCTGGACGGAATGAAGCAGCAGGGTGTGGCGCCCAAGGCTGAGTCGTGTTTGTCGGACGTGTCGGCGGGCCGTCCCGCGCCCTGGATGGTTTTCGACACAATGGAGCAGCTCGGTGTGTTTCCGCCCGCGGCGGTAATAGTGATTGGCGACACGCTGTCGGACATTGAGGCGGGCCGCAATGCGGGGGCATGGACGGTCGGCGTGACCAAAACCGGCAATCTTGTGGGTATGACCTCCAATGAAATCCACCTTGCCGACCCCGTTGTGGTGGCAGCCAAAGTGGCCGACGCGGAGAGAATTATGCGCGCCACGGGCGCGGATTATGTGGTGGAGAGTTTTGCAGACCTGCCACACGTAATCGACAAAATCAACGTACGCCTGCGCGCGGGCGAACGTTCGTAATCGGGCCGCTGCTATCCATTAGCAGCGGCCTTCAGCCCCCTTCCATTACCTCGCACAGGGGGGTGCCAACGCATGCCGGCGGCGGGGTGACCTTCACGAGCGCCGACAGCGTGGGCGCAATATCGAGCGGGGAAACTGGACGGGTTTCCTGCCGGGCCTTAATCCCCTTGCCCAAAAAGAAGATGGGCACCCGGGTGTCATAGGCATAGGGGCTGCCATGGGTGGAAGGGTAGGCGCTTTCCACCGTTTCAATGAGCGACCACGGTTTCAGCATTACAAGGACGTCGCCTCCCCGGGTCGGGTTCAATGATGCGAATGCCCGGTCGTGGAATTTCGACGGGGGAACACAGCCGGTTATCAAATCACCGCGGGTGGCGGTCCATGCCACACCGGGCCAACTGGCAGCCATTTCCGCAGCAGTCCCCTGGACTGAATCGAGCGATATTCCAGTCTGGGCGACAACGGAACGGTCAAGGTAGATGAACGGGCTTTGGAACCCCTGCACGGCCTTGGGATCGAGACCATGGCGCATCCTAAGTTCCGCCCGCAGTGCTTCAAGTAGCGTTTCGAGCTCCGTGCTCGTAACCCGGTTGGAGGGTAGGCCCTCCGTCTTCGCCTGTTCCGGAGATATGCCGAATCCGTGATCGGCGGATAGCACCACGAGCACCTTGTCGCGTCCGGGTGTTGTGTCCAACTGATCCAGAAACTGTGCCAACAGAGCGTCAACCCGATAGAGTACATCTTCGGCCTCGAGGCTATCGGGGCCGTATTGATGGCTTACGAAGTCCAATGCAGACAGGCTCACGCACAGCATGTCCGTTGAGCCGCCCTGACCCAGCTTTTCCCGCACCAGTATGTCGCGGGCAAGCGCCATGGTCAGTTCGTCGATGAACGGCGTCCAGCGGAAACCGTCTGCGAGTTTGCTTTCCTCGATGGTTCCCATATCGTGGGGAAATACGGGCCCCATTCCCTTTTCGGACGGCCGGTCATCCGCAGCGATGCAGAAGTAGTCTTCCGGCTTTCGTAACAGCTGCCAAACCATCTTACGGTACTGAGCGATGTTGTGTTCCGCGCGCCATGCGTTAAGCCAGTCGGGCGTCGCGGGGTAGTAATAGGTGCTGGTCAGAAAGCACCCGCCCGTCTTGCTGTACCAGAACGCCTTGCCGTGTTTGCCTGCCGGAAGTATGGCCCCCCGGTCCTTGCCGGAAACACTAAACACGCGGCTTTTCCCCTGCGAGGCCCGAATGAGTTCGTCGCCCACAGTGGTCGAATCCAGGTTGGCGGGAGACGTACCCTCGTGCTCTTTTGTGGGAAAATCCAACAGTGTACAGGCCGGGTCCTCCACGCAATAGACAAGTTTACCGGTCTCGCTGTTGAGCCATTCGTTTCCGATGATCCCGTGGGTGCATGGGAGCGAACCGGTAAACAGCGAAGCATGGCCGACGGCGGTGTACGTGGTGAGATAGGGGTACTCCGCGTCAAGATAAACAGTTCCCTCCGAGAGGAAGCGGCCCAGCCCCTTGGTATTCAGCACTTCGGCGTGCCGCAATATGGCTTCTGTGGGCAGGCCGTCTATCGTGAACTGCACAATCAGTCGCGATGGTTCCGCCGATGAAACTCCAAAGAACGTCAACGAAGCGAACAAGGCAAGGAGGACCCATCGGCGCATCATTTCTCACACTCCTGTATTATTGCGAACCACCGTCGAAATGCCAAGTATCTACAACGATTGTTTCTTAACTGTTAGAGAGGGAGTAGGGCTGCGGGGCTACGTACAAATGGTACTGCGCATCCCCCCGAAACACAGTGTCTCGATAACGTTGGATTCATGAAGGGAAAGAGCGTGATTCGCAGCCATTGCTAGTTGATGGGAACGAAACGGACCCTTTTCGGACGAACCTTCTGAACGCGCTTATAAAGTTTTGGTGCCGTCGGTTTTGATAAGGAGGCCTGCATGTTGCAAACTCGGGGATGGCTTCGCCGCGTCTACTTGGTCCTTCTTTGCTGTGACCGGGAAACACCGTCGGTCCCAGCACGCTCCTGACAGTCCGCGAAACCTCGCGGCGTTTTTGGCTTTTTTGATTTTTTGCGCCAAGTGCCTTATTTCATTGCACTGACGCACGCAAAGAGATGGAAATTTTACACACACCCTTGGAGCTTTTCTCCTCTTCCACGGACTGTCTTGGCTTCAAGGCCCGCAAAAAAGCCAAAAACGCCGCGGGTACCGGGGTCGCAACCTGTGCAACCGCCGTCCCGCTACTTCAGTAACTGCCTAATTCCCGCAGACGGGGACAAAAACTCCCAATATTGCCAGAACCGGCAGGCAGGTGCGGCACGCCCTCTCCATGCAGAATAAGGGATTACGGCAAAAGTGGCAAAAAC
>CAIJOU010000604.1 GCA_903822375.1 Candidatus Hydrogenedentota bacterium | reverse complement strand
CGACGGTCGGGCAGGGGGAAGATTGCGGATGGCTGGATCAGGTCACGGTGGACTGTGGGAGCGTCTGTTTCAGCCAGAACAGTTATACGACGTCAGGAGAAGGCGATACGAGCACGGGGGGCGTGAATGCGGTTGTGGCGGTTTATGGCGCCGGGCCCGTTTCGGCAACAGTCACTGCTGTGCCAGGATCGGCTACAGTGTCAGACTTTTCTTCAACTGTTTCCGGGAGTAATTTGACGTGGGCAGCAGGGGAGTCGGGCGTCAAGTATGTGACGGTTTCCATCAAAGGCGACAAGCTGGCAGAAAGCAATGAGGTCTTCTATTTGGTTCTGGGAAATGCGCGTGGCGGAACAATCACTGAGCCGAGTATATGTGCGGTTGTCATCGCAGACGACGATTCGGGCAGTGTTGCAAACAAAGGCGTCTATATATCGGGCGCGCCGACACCTTCGGAGGGGGGCAGCGTTTCGGGAGGCGGATACTGCCTCTCGGGAAAGAGCGTGAAAGTGACCGCGACGGCGAAGTCCGGTTGGACATTTACGGCTTGGGAAAGCGGTTCGCAATTTGCGGTGCGAACGGTCGCGTGGGCAGAGGCCGTTGCAGTTGCGCAAAACGGGGCCATGCTCTGCCGTGCGATTTTCAAACGGACGTCAGAAATAGATCCTCCCGCCACATCGAACCCCGGCAATCGGAGCGCAACGGTCGGCGTCGCTTATCAAATGACGCTGCCGGTTGTTTCTGAGAGCTGGCCCACGGTAAAAATAAGCGGTTTGCCAACGGGCTTGAGACTGGATGCGACGGCAAGCCGTATTGTGGGGGTGCCGACAACGGCGGGAACGTTTGGTGTGACCTTCACGGCATCGAACGCCGCAGGGACTGGTTTTTCGCAGACATTTGTGCTGACGGTCGGCGCGCTGCCGGCGTGGGCGCAGGGTACGTTCAATGGCGTGTGCGTGGTGCCGGGGTTGGAGACGCCCGGACTTGCCTTTCTGACCGTAACTTCGCTTGGAAAGATCTCCGGCAAGCTGACGTCGGGCGGCACCAATTACGCGTTCAGCGCCGGTTCCTACACCAACGGGGACGGGTTCGCGTTCGGGGCAACGGCCACGGCGGGCAAGGTGGCTATTCCGCTGTACGTCGCGGTGACGCAGGCGGTCGACTCGGTGGCGACTAACCTCGGCGTTGCCTATTCGACGGACGCAGTGGGCGGCGAACCTGTTGCGGTGTCCTATCGGAACGTCTGGAAGGACGCAGGCATGACATCGGTGGCGACCAACTACGCCGGTTACTACACCGCAACGCTGCCGGGGAGCAGTGATTACGGCAGCGGCTACTTGGCTTTTACGGTGGATAAGGCCGGTGGCGTCAAGACGACAGGCAAGCTGGCGGACGGCACGGCGGTTTCGCTGGGCGGGACACTGATTTTGGACGAGTCGGGCCGCGTGTGGACGGTGCTCTGCACGGCGCCGTCGGCGTACAAGGGCGGCGGGCTCTACGGTATCGCGGAGTTTGTGAAGACGGAGACTGGGCCGGTCACGGTGCGGCTGTTG
>CAIJOU010000603.1 GCA_903822375.1 Candidatus Hydrogenedentota bacterium | reverse complement strand
GTCGCCGCCGCGCGCTGCCACCGTGTTCCAAAATGGAGATCGCGCCGTTCTTTCCCGCCAACATGAAGAACCCCGGATGGTCCGCCTGAGGGGGCCACCCGGGGCATAATGCTTGATTCTGCTATCGGTTACTTCCTGTCTTCTACTTCATCAAATGACCATACGGGAACGTACTCACCGGACCCGTCACAGGATGGTTGTACCAGTCCGGAATCGCCCGCGAAACTCGGCGCTCATATTCGAGACCACCGTGAGCCAACCCGGTGCCGCGATATCCTTTGAGATGTCGGGTAACCCTGACCCGAAACCTCGCCTACTTAGCAAGCCGTGCGGCCCATCCCTGCGCCACCAGCATTCCAACCGTTAAGTCAAATCCGTGACCGTTGGCCTCAGGCTGCCGGTCCGAACGCGACGAAAACTTCGTTGTTCGAAATGGCTGCGTCGGTTTCCTGGCCCTCGCCTGAGCGGAGCGCCTGAACGCGGAGGGCGCCATAATGGGCGGGAACGCGAATCACGCGCTCGAACAGGCCCTGGTCGTTGGTAATGCCACGGGCGAGGATGTTGCCTGGCACGAGTTGTTCCTCGGTGTTACCCACTGTTACCAGGGAACCGGGCAGGATCTTGCCGGTGTCATCGGCCACGGTGACCTTGACGGTAACGTCCTTCGTCATGGAAAAGTCAAAGCCCTGCGGCACGGCAATCTGGTCGATCGGTACCGGATGCTCCGGCGCTGTGCATCCCAATCCCGTCAGGGCAAAGACCGCCAAAACCATCATTGCGGCCCACATTCCGCCTCTTCGTTTCATTCTCCAGCCTCCTTGTTGACACATCCTTTGCATCCCGGATGAAAGTGCTCTTTTCTCCAGTTGTGGCATGGTTTCCTGACCACGCCACGCCTCCGACCGCAGGTCTCCCGTCCTCTATGCACCCTTTGCGCTCCATGCGGTTCCGTAGTTCGTATTCAACTCAGTTGTGGCATGGTTTCCTGACCACGCCGCACCTCCGACCGCAGGTATCCCGTCTTCTCTGCGCTCTTTGCGCTCTATGCGGTTCCGTATTTCGCATTCAAATGTTCGTTACGGCGCTGCGGCACGGGCATCCTGCCCGTGTCCGGAAAGCGGTGGCGTGGGCACCGCACTCCAAAAGTACTCCGGTTCCGTGTTTCGCGTTCAACTGTTCACAACTTCGCGCGGCTGCCAATCTGGCAATCACTGATTTGGTATCGCGAAATCCCTTAACCCTAAGCGGATAGGCCTCACCATTTCCTTGAATGATTACCCTCGACCTCCAACCATGCTTTGTCCCGTGCGCAACCGTTGAACTATGGTCTGGATGCACAATAGGCAATACGAACCTGAACCCAGCCGCATAACCGATTGCCGCAGACTCCCCAGCCACTGACAAAAAAGGATAGTTGGGAGCACGGCGGCTGTCAAGCGCCGCCATAGGCATCCTTGTGCAGTCAATAAGGGTTTCCCCTATTCTTAACCGTGAAATCCTTTGGTGCCTACATGAATCTGTTTTGTTGTTCTTCGTATTCTGTATTGCATAAGTTTATATACTG
>CAIJOU010000602.1 GCA_903822375.1 Candidatus Hydrogenedentota bacterium | reverse complement strand
CTCTTCCATCGGGGCCGGTCCCGGACCTCTTTTACTATCAGTGTGCCGCCGTCCGGAAGCAGTGAATACACCGCTTTCAGCAGCCGCTCCTGTTCCTTCAGCGGCAGAAGATACAGCACATCCATAATTACGACACAGTCAAAACCGGCTTGGGCAACATCTTCAAAACGCGCAATGCTTTCAAAAGATATACCGTCCCTTTCATAATGCCGGACCGCATATTCGATCTTATTGGAGTCAATGTCAACCCCCCGGATTCTTCTTTTTGCACCTTTCGTGTGCAAATAAAAAGAGAAGTCCCCGTGACCGCAGCCATAATCCAGAATATTCGCTTCTTTGGGCACCACGCGTTCAACTCTTGAATACGGGCAAAGAACCCTTCTTCCCAGAATATGCAGCCGATTCTTGAAGTCGGTCAAGGACATCATCCCAGGCCTGTGCTCATTGTTCTCATGGGTGTCCCCTTGTTAGTGAGAGATGTCATTTTACCAGAACCTGCCCGCGGGTTGAATCCGTCCCATGGACTGCGCGGCGGGGGTTCAAACCGGCGGGATGAGCATAATACTTGCGCGGCGCACCAAAGCAACCGTGCCTTGTTTGACTCCGCGCAGGCGAAGCGCGACTTCCAAGGCATCTGTTTCCACAGCGGGCACCGTCATGGAAATCCGCAACGTGCGCCACACTCCCTCGCCGGCACAGGGCAGACGCAAATCTACGCCCGAACTCTCCGGACGCATTCTAAGCATAAGCTCGGCGGGCGCTCCGGCATCCGCACGGAACTCAACCTCAAGCAGGATTGAGTCGCCGCCGCTTATGCCGGTCTCTTTGGTCGGTACGCGGTAACAGAAATCGATAAAGCCTGCCGGGCTGGGCACCAATTCAACCACCGGCGCCTTCCCGGATTCGACCTCCTTCTGTCTTACCGAACAACCGTCAGCAGGGTTCCACACCGACCATCCTACGGGCGCTCCGTCCTTCCAATCTGCAAAGTAGGTGTTCGGGTTGAGTTCGCCGCTGCGTGCGGCGCTCACCGCTGCGGACATGGCTCCGCCGGGAGCGAACGGCTTGATGCCCAATTCCGGTGAGGGGGGTTGTGCGGGCCCGGTTGCCGCGGGGGCGGCGGGTGGATTCTCGCCGGCGGGCACCGGGCTTGCGGGCGGTTGCTGGGGGGCTACGGTGGGCGGTCCGGCGGGAGGTACGGGAGTGGTAATGGTCGGTCTTACTTGACGTTTTCTTGGGGAGGGTGGCAACGCGGCCTTTCCTTGGGCGGCCTTGGCGGGGTTGGCTTGTGGTGGGGGGGGAGAAGCAGCCTGATTAGGGGGAGTGACGGGGAGATTCTGGAGTCCCTGCACTGGAGTGAGCTTCATTCTCAGGGGATTGAGCTGCGCGGGTGGCTGCCCCCCGGGGTTCGGTGGGGGGGGAGCCTGGCCTTGAACATTGGGCGGCGCGGGAGGCTGTCCTTGGGCCGTGGGCGCCGCCGCAGGTTCGCTTTGAGCTTCGGGTTGCGCGGGGGGCTGGCCTTGGGCCGCCGGTTGTCCCGGCTGGGGCGCGGGCTGTGCGGGGGGCTGGGCCACCGGCTGACGCTTGTAGGGGCTTTGCTGTCGCCCGCCCGGTTTGACGGGTTGTGCGTTTTGCGTTGTGGGGGCGGTTGCCGACGGGGCCTGCTGGCGTCCTCCGCCCGCGCGGACGGGTTGCGCGGCCTGCGCAGGCTTGTTTGCGGGAACGGCACGATTGCCGCCGCCCCGGGGTGCCGGCGGGTTTTGGCCGGAGTTTTGGGGCGCGCCTTCTTGCGCGGCGGGCTGCTGTGATTGCTGCGGGGGCGCCGTCTGCGCCATGGCGGGCATGGCCATGGCGGTTGCCAGAGCCAGTCCCGTCAACTGCCGCAGGCTTGGGAACAGATGCATTATCCGAAAACCTCCGAGTCCCAGGCGCAAGCCGCCGGAGAGGGAATGCCTTTTCTACACTGCCTATTGGAACACCGGGGGGATGATACCACACCGGCAGGTTCCCATGAAGAACGCGGCCGCACCGCCCACGGTTAACAAAACATACGGAATGTACCGCAGAGATTCCAGCATGCCCGCCTCAACACGGCGCTCACAGGTCTTTGTTTGCCAACAGGGACGATCCCTCGGGAATGGGTCTCACTTCTTGCCGAGCACATCGGTGTAGGGATGCAGGGCGAACCAGCGCTGGCTCCCAGAACCGAGCGACTTGACGCCAAGTCGGCAGGATTGGCCGGCTGTGAGCAGGTCGCGGGGCACGCCCAGATAGAACAGGCCGGCCGTGTCTTCGGAGGTCATACGGCGCGGCACAAAGCTGAGCGTGACACGGCCTGTTTCGTCGCGCCAGAGTCCGCGTCCGTTGCAGACATCGAAATGAAGCAGGTCCTTGCCGTTGATGGACAAGGCAAACCCCTCGGTCTTCGGCTGCGAAATCCATCCAAGTCCTCCGGCGAACACGAAAGAGACAGATTCACCTGAAAGCGGCTCGGGTGCGGCCGCGGTGTCCCATTCCACCACATGGTTGGCATCAGTTTGGCGGAGCGTTTCGGTTTTGTCCCGTTCGTTGCGGTAGGTAAACCACTTGCCCGTCTCGCCCTCGTTGCGCACAAGGCGCGCGAAGCCCTCGACGAAGGGCGCGCTGAATTCGGGTGACGCCACAATGCGCTCGCGGAAGAAGCTTTCCGGAATCGCGGCGCACGGCGCAAGAGAAGTTGACGGACCGTCGACGAGGCTCGCAGTAAGCCATTCGGCGGGCGGGCAGGGTGCCCCGTCAGGCAGTGTCGCGTCGAGGTTCAGTCCGCAGACAACAACGCGCCCCTTGCCGACTGCCGCCTGGAACAGCATGGACTTGTTGCGGCATACACCGGCGACCTCCACACCCCGGACAATCACCTCCGGCGGTTCCGGCAATTTGTCGATGAGGTAGCCCTCGCTGCCCTCAAGCAGCGGATACCAGGACGCATCGCACCAGCCCTCGGGCGCCATGTCGCGCGCGAAGGAGTGGTGATACACGACCGTGCCCGCATTGTTGTCCCCCTCATTGCCCAGCCACCAGGCGGTCTTAAACCGGGTCGTGGCGGCGGGCAGCAGCCCCAGCGGCTTGAAAAGAATGAGCGACGCGCCGGCCACGGCGGCGTCGATCAGTTCAGGCGTAACCTGACTGGAAACATAGACCGCATGGGTGGGATAAGGCTTTTGGGATGGCAGTGCCTTTGCGCCGCGTGCCTGAAGCCAGGGCAACAGTTCGGCGGCGGCAAACAGCGGTGCCGTCGAAACGGGCACATACGCCGGATAGATCCATGTGGTCCATTCGTTGGTGAATGTTCTGTCACCGCAGGCAAGTCGGACCTTGACGACGATGTGCTCGGGGAAGCTGATCTCGGGCAGGGGAACGTCCATTCTGGCCAGTTCGGTGAGCGCACCCTGTGGCGCATTGGGCACGGGCAAGGTTTGTTCGTCCATGCCCCGGCGGTTGACCTGGTAGGTGAGTGTGGCGTTGTCGAGGGGAGCGGTGCCGAAGTTGGAGACGAGCAGGGTGGCCTTGAGGTGTTCGCCGCTCCGATAGCTGAGGCCGATACCGTCCTGGAGCAGGACCACATCATTGTTGAACTGGCGAATGGCTTCGCGATCAATTCCCGGTTTTGGACGGAAGTAGGTGTCCACTATCCCGTTGGAGGTGGTCCAATAGTCTTGGAAAAGCCACCAGTGGTACCCGGACAGCAGCGGACTCTTCCGGAGGGTCTCAATATCCGTCTTGCGCAAGAGCGTATAGAGTTTTCCCGTGTTTTCCGCCCAGCGCGGTGCTTCGTCCAGCAGGCCCATGCGTTGCACCTTGTCGCGCGCCTCGACAAGCCAGAACGGCTTGAAGTTGTCCCAAAAGAGATAAATCTGATCGAGCATCGGAAAGGTGACATAGTTTCCGGTCTCGTGCGAGACAACGGGCTTCTTCGGCGCCGGGCAGTGGTAAAGGTCCGGATTGTCGAGTGGATTGTTTGAAACGTCGAACTGGATGAAATACAGGTCGAGCGTGTCGCGGTCACGGGTGCCCTCGGTGAAACCGGTCTGGGGTAATCCGTCGGAGTCCACGACAGGCCGTGTGGTGTCGAGTCCCTTGGCGATGCGGTAGAGGTCGGGCGAGATGGGTATGGCATCGTACATCTCGTTGCCCATGCACCAGTCGAAGATGGAGGGATGGTTGCGGAACCGTTTGATGGCGGCAGCCCATTCGGTCTTGTACAGTTCGAGGGCGGGGCCTTTTGCCTTGTTGTAGAAGGTCTGGTAGCCGATGGGCAGTTCGGGCGACACGAGCATGCCCAACTCATCGCACACGTCGTAGTACTCTGGCGGCAGGAAATGGCTGTGGTGACGCACGTGGTTGAATCCGTACTCCTTCGCCATGCCGATCTTCTTGCGGTAGAACGCCTCATCGGAGGGGGCCGCCATCGTCTTTGGGTAAATGGCGTCGTCGCCGTAGCCGCGCAGGAAGAAGGGCTGGCCGTTAAGCAGGATGCGCGTGCCGTCGATGGTGATCTGGCGGAAACCGAAACGGGTCTCGACGGCGTCGATGACATCGGCGCCTTTGGCCAAGGTGAGGCGCGCGGTATACAGGTTCGGCGTGTCGGGCGTCCAGAGGCGCGCCATGGCCATTTCCATTTGGATCGCGCCCAATGGCGCATCCGGGGCCGCGTCGGCATGGGCGGCCACAGCCTTGTCCTTGTCGAGAATGTCGAGGCGCAGTGCGGCACCTTCGGGCGGCGTACCATTGACGGTTGCCGACACGCGGCAGCGCGCGGGGGTCACGGCGGGCTCGACAAAGAGGTCCGCAAGGTAGGCGGCGCTGCGCGCCTCCAGTTTGACGTGCCCCCAGATGCCGCCCCAGTACGTGTCCATGTAGTCGATGATGTCCCACGCGCCGATCATCGTGTCGATCTCCCAGCGCTGTTCGGAGTCGACACGGACGGCGATCAGCGCCGATGCGCCCGGGGCGGCGTAATCGGTGATGTCGTACTCAAACGGGGAGAGACAACCGATGTGTTCTCCGAGGAACGTCCCGTTCACCCACAGGTCCGCGTAACGGTGCACACCGCCAATACAGAGGAACACGCG
>CAIJOU010000601.1 GCA_903822375.1 Candidatus Hydrogenedentota bacterium | reverse complement strand
TGCTTCTCAACCTTCTCCGTCACATTAACCTAGAGTCCTTCCCCTTCATACTTCAGCCTTCATACTTCATACTTCAGACTTCACCCTTCCCCCCAGTTTTCGCAATGCGTCCCCAAAACCGGGATACGTAACATCCACGGCGTCGGCGCCGTGGACCGTGGTGCTCCCCTCAGCCTGCGTTGCCGCAATGCTGAGCGCCATGATGACCCGGTGGTCACCGTGCCCTTCCACATCGGCCCCGTGCAGGCTGCTCTTCTCGATAATCATGCCGTCCGGCAACTCGGTCACGCGCCCCCCCATTTTCTCCAGTTCGACGCGCATCACGTGAATGCGGTCCGTCTCCTTCAGCCGCGCCTGAGGCACATTCACCAGCCGCGTTGTGCCCTCGGCAAAGCAGGCCAGTGCGGCCATCATCGGCAGCGCGTCGGGTGTGGCATTCATGTCGATTTCGCAGCCGCGCAGCGCACCGCCCTCCACCCGCACCGCGTCACCGTCAATCTCAACGCTGGCGTTCATGGCCCGCAGGTAGTCCACCACCGCCTTGTCGCCCTGCGTGTCGGTCATGTCCAGCCCCAAACAGTTTACCCGGTTGCCGGGAAGCGCCCCGGCCGCGAGAAAAAACGTTGCTGAACTGAAATCGGCCGGAATGGGACGGTTCACAGGCTGGTACCGTTGTCCGCCCGGAATGCGGAATTCGGAAAGGTCAGTGTCATACTCCACCCGAACCCCCTGGCGTGCAAGCCAGTCGAGCGTCATCACCACATAAGGCTTCTCATTGAGCAGTGGCACATGCAGCACCGTATCGCCCTCGGCAAGCGGCGCGTTGAGCAGCAGCGAACTCACATACTGGCTGGTGACCGCCTCAATGGTGGCTTCGCCGCCGCGGATGCGGCCGCGGACAACAAAAGGCGGATTGCCCTTGCCAAGCGTGGACTCCACGGTCGCGCCCAGCGCGTTCAGTGCTTCGGCCAAAGGGCCGCAGGGCCTGCGCCGCACCTGGTCATCCCCGGTCAGCACCGCCAACCCCCCACCCGGCATCAGCGCCGCGCTGCCCAGCGCCATGCGCATCGTCGTGCCGGAGTTCCGCACGTCGAGAATGTCCGCCGGCGTTGCCGGATTCCCGCCGACGCCCTGCACCCGCCATTCATCCTCAAGTTCATCAATACAGGCACCAAACTGCCTGTAGACCCGGCGCGCGGCGTGGGCGTCCGCCGAGTCCAGCGGAGACTGGACATGGCTGGTCCCGTCGGCCAGTGCGGCAATCGCCACGGCGCGAATCGTGTGCGATTTCGAGCCGGGTATTTGCACCGCGCCGTTCAACACCGATTTTTGGAGAACAAAATCCATAAACGTCCCTTTGAAAATGGCCTTGGGGCGGCCGCAGGTCGCCCATTCATTGTCCGGCCAGCATGGTGACCCGGATGATACTTGCAGAGGCGCTCAGAATGCCAGTTTTGTCCGGTCTCGGCCCTTTTCCGGCACCCGCCCGGACTGCTATGCTAAACCCATGAGCCATCTGCACCGATTCTTCCAGCCTGAGCTTCGTCCCGAATCCGGGACGGAGCTGTTTCTCCCTGAAGACGAGGCCCATCACGCCCTCTCCGTTGCCCGACTCCGCGACGGCGAGCAGGTTGCCGTGTTCGACGGCCGTGGAACAGAGGCAACCGGCCCCATATTCCGCCAGGGAAAGCGGCAGGCGCGTGTTCTTATAGAACAACTCCGCCGGGAAGCGCCGCCGGACGCCCACGTCATCCTCGCGCCCGCCTGGCTCCAAAAGGAAAAACCGCTGGAAGAGATTGTGCGCCGGGGAACCGAACTGGGGGTCAGCCGCTTTGCCTTCTGGCGCGCCCAGCGCTCCCAGCGCCCCGTTGCGGCGCACGACAAATGGCACAGGCTCGCCGTCGAATCGTGCAAGCAGTCCGGCCGCCTCCATCTGCCCCAGTTCGACTTCTTCGAAGACCTGCCCTCTGCAATGTCTTCCTTTGACGGTTGCGTTCTGGTGGCCGATATCCTCACCGTGACTTCAGACCTGCCCCTGCCCCCGTCCGCGCTGAAGTCGTGCGCGCTCATCATCGGGCCGGAGG
>CAIJOU010000600.1 GCA_903822375.1 Candidatus Hydrogenedentota bacterium | reverse complement strand
TTGAAGGTGCAGAAATAGTCGGGCGCCTTGGACGGTTGGTCCGGCACCAGGCTGCCCGGCCCGTTTTCGGCGCAGGCGAGCCCGGAAATCGTCATGACGGCAAGGCCGACGGCAAAAGTGCCCGCGCCGAACCATGCTCTTGCCGCACACAGATGGAATATCATTCTGCCACCCCCCGTTGATGTTGTAAACCCGTTGACCTTGACGGCCAACCCCAGTCCCGCGGACATCATCATGTTCCGTCGGTCGCGCGTCTAAACCGTTGTGCAAAGCGTTCCGGCAACAGGGGCGTCGCGCCGGTGCGCGTGCAGACATAACCCGCCACTTCCGAGGCGAACGCATGTGTCACGTCAAGCGTATCGCCGTGAAGGAGGCCCAGGACCAGCGCCGCGGTAAAGGCATCTCCGGCACCCACGGTGTCCACCACGTTGACCGGCGCCGGACTGCAGTCAGACCAGTCTCCGTCCCGGTAGAGCAGGCTTCCGTTGCCGCCCCGGGTGAGGGCCACCATATTCAGGCTGAACGCGGCCGCCAGCGATGCGATTTGCTTTTCCACATTTCCGGATAGGGAGAAGAGGCCGGTCACAACGGGCAATTCATCGTCGTTGATTTTGAGCACGTTGGCCAGATGGAGGGAGCTTTCAATAACGTCACGACTGTAATAATGTTGGCGCAGGTTGATGTCAAAGACGCGCCAGGCCGCGGCGGGTGCAGAGGAAACGAGGCGTTCGATGGATTCACGGGAAATCGGGCTTCGCTGCGCCAGACTTCCAAAGCACACGGCGTCCGCCGCGCGCACCAATGCCAAAGACTCGGGCGTGACGGCGATCCGGTCCCAGGCGGTATTCTCGTGAATGGTATAGGAGGGGACGCCGTTGCCATCCAACGCCACCGTAACCGTTCCCGTGGGCGCCGTCTCGTCGGTCTGTATACTCGCCGAAAGCAGGCCCATGGCTTCAATGCGTCCGATAATCTCCCGGCCAAGCGGGTCATTGCCGACGCGCGAGATTACCTGTGCCTCCCCGCCGAGAGCATGGGCATGGTAGGCAAAATTGGCCGGTGCGCCGCCCAGCTGCGGACCGGACGGCAACAAATCCCACAACAGTTCGCCGATGCCGGCAATGCTATAACTCATGCGCCATCCCTTCTGGTTTGATACCGGACCGCAAGACAGTTTGCCCGCCGGTTCACCGAACACGCAACCGGCAGGTCCTGGCAGACAGCATCACCAGACTTTCCATTCTTCCCGGAACGGCCGCGTGAGCAGTGCCGTTGCTTCAGCATCACCGATGATTTGCTCCGCCTTTGGGTCCCAGTTGATCACCCTCCCGGTCCGTGCCGTGGCGTCGACCATGTGGGCGATCGCGTCGCAACGAATCGCCATTTCCACCGGACACACGGTTTCCTTTCTTGATTTCACGCAGTCAATGAAGTTGCGGACATGACCTTTGGACTCGTAGACCCGTTCGTCTGTCGATTTCAGCTCCTGTTTCCAAAGTTTCTGGTTGCTGGCACAGAACGAGCCGAACTTGAAGTCGCCAATCCAACCTTCCGTGCCGTGGAAAACCACCCCGTCGCCGTCGTGCCATTTTTCCGTGTAGTACTTCATGACCACGTCCTTGGCGGTCTCCATATCCATCATGTGGAGCTTCACCCCGTTTTCATAGTCGCACATGATGTCCCACCGCTCGAGCGTCCGGAAGATGCCTTCTGTCGGCACGCTCCCCGTTCCCTCGTACCGTATCGGGCTGGTGTGGTCGGTCCTGTTACCCCATTGCGCAACGCCGAGCGGATGAATGGCGCAGCCCGCCACGAATCCAAGAGAGGTCTCGGGACAGTGATAACCGCCCCAGGGCGTGCACCGGTCCGAAGTGTAGGGAACCATGGGCGCTGGTCCCTGCCACATGTTGAAATCAAGGTCTTCGGGCACGGGAATCTCAACGGTGGACCCGTATGGCTTGCCGTTGTATTTGTCAACGTCGTTGCGCACATTGCGGCACCAGACATCTATCCGTTTCAGTTCCCCGATGTAGCCGTTGCGCACCAGTTCAACCATCTTTGGGTACTGCGACTCGGATCGGTACTGGGTTCCAAACTGAAACACCCTCTTGTTGTCATTCACCGCGGTTCTCAGGAGTTTGGTCTGCTCCAGGTCCAGGGACAGCGGTTTTTGGCAATAGACGTCTTTGCCCGCCCGCGCTGCGGCGATGGCCATGGGTGTGTGCCAGTTGTCATGCGCCCCTATGAACACGGCGTCCACATCCGGAAGCGCGAGTATCTCACGGAAGTCGGTGTACACCTTGACCAAGTCGGCGCTGCCGTAATGTTTGTTCAGCTCTTCCGCCATCGCAATGCGCCGGGATTTATAGGCATCGCAAACGGCCACAACCTGAACGTCCGGGTATTGAATGACCCAGTTCTTGTGGTAGTTGCCAATATTGCCGCAACCGATCAGCGCCACGTTTACGCGGTTGCCCGGTGCGTTCGCCCCCCACGCCGAATTGGGAAGAATTGTCGGAACACCCAGCGCCGCCGAGGCGGCAAGACTGCTTTTCATGAAATCGCGTCTGCTGATGTTTGCTTTCTGCATGGTTTGTCCTTTCAAAGAGACTGTTCCGCATTTCCCGGTTCGAGGCTAGATCGTTTGACAGTTCACCCGCCAGTTTACCGCGCGCGCGGTCTTCGACTGAACCTTCACGCGCAGCCAGCCGGTCTCCGCGGGCAACACCTCGATGCTGACGCCCGCCCCCTGGTCTTCGGCGGACACGGCGGCGGAGACGCATTTCCATTTCTCCATGCCGGCAATGCGCAATTCATACGGATCGCCGCCCACCACCGTAGAAGTCGCCGAGAGGCAGCCCTGGTCCCACTTTTCGCCCGTGACATCAATGATGCCCTGCGTGACATGGCGCGAGGTGCCGACGAGCACCGGATGCCCCTCATCGGCGCGCACGGCCACCACGCGGCAGGATTTTGCCGGCACCATGCTTTCGAATGTTTCGCTGAACTCCGGCATCGGCGCATTGGCCCAGAAATCGAAGGCGAAATACCGTTTTGCCGGGGCAAGGCCGAGTTTGGACGGTGCATAGCTTGCCTTCAACTCCGAGCCTTCCCAGTTGAACACGCCGATGACATCGCGGCGGACCGTGTCGTTTGCCGCGGTGACAAGCCACGTCGTCGGCATGGCATTCTCGAAGCAATCCACGGGCCGCGCCGTGGCGTCATGATGCGACATCGTGCGTTTCAGCACCTCGATGCGGTCGGCGGGCAGTTCGGGCAGCCAGTCGCTGACCAGAAAGAGCTGCCCGGCAACGGCAACCCACGACGCGCCAAGCCGCGCCTCGTCGAGCGAGACGGGCTTGATGCCCATGCCGCTGCCCGAAGGCCGGACGATGGGCGGGTCGGGGTCGTTCCACCAGACACGGCCGTTCAGAAAGTACAGCCGCGAACCGCGCAGCGGCCCCGTCTTGATGCCAATGCCGTCGGCATTGTAGTCGGGACCGATGCGCATCGAATCGACCAGGCCGACGGCGCACAGCTCGCGCATGTTCTGCGCAACGCAGCAGCCGGAGAAGAACACATCGTCACCGGCGCTCTTGCGCAGGAGTTTCAGGCCGCTTCGGTAGGCTTCGATATTGGTGACGGCCGGGTCATGCAACGGTTGGTTGTTGCCAAAATGGTCGTCCTTGTACCCGTCGTTCACATAAATCTGCTCACAGGCGGCGCCGGTCCAAAGTCCGTCCATCTTGTAGTACTTCACACCCCAGGAACGGTACGCGCGGGCAATCTCGGCAAGTTGTGCCTGCACCTCAGGATTCGTGAGATCAAGGCAGGTGCCGCCCCAGTCCGTTTCGTAGGGATTCCCGTTTTCGCGCTTCACGAACCACTCCTGGCGGTCCTTGTACTCGGGGGCCTGGTGATTCCGCGCAAAGGGAAGCCACCACAGGCCAAAGGTAAGCCCCTCCTGCTCCACGGCCCCGGCCACCGGCGCCATGCCATGCGGGTAAGGACCGTCCGGGCGCGCCCGTTCAAAGCCCCGGCGCGGGCCGTTGAACTTGCCGCCGTCCTGCCATTCGTCGTCAATCTGAATGACACCCAGTCCGAAGGGTTTCAATTCTCGGGCCACGAATTTCGCCAGTTCCACCGTGGACTTTTCGTCCCCGGCCATGCCGTTCTTCTCCGCATACCACGAGCAATACACGGTGGGCATGGGACGGAGATGGATGTCGTATTGCTTCTTGATCAAGTCGGCATACTGTTCCTCGCCGATGCGCGCGTCGTCAAACAGGCCGATGGCGAGCGTTTCCAATGTCGCCGATTTGCCTGGAGGAATTTGCAGATGACCATAATCCAGTTGCGCTTTGATGTTAACCTTGCCGTCTTTCACCTCAGAGAAAAGCACACCACTGGCGCGGTCCTGGGTCACCCAGCCGGCCACAACGCCCAGCCGCGTTTTCGGATCTGCGCAGGTCAGGAAAAGATAACTGCCGGGATTCTTGTCGGGTTTGGTCAGTCCACCGGTCCCCAGCGTGCGTAAATCGGCGGCCGGCACGTCCAGGAAATCAAGGGCAAACGAAACCGGCACAATGCTTCTCGTATCCGTGACGGCCTGGCCTGTATTGGCAAGTTCCCTGGTCACGAACACAAACGGCAGATCCCCGCGCAGTTCCAGGATTGTAACACCGTCGGGATGCGTCACGAGGAGCCTCCCATCTTTCACTGTACACGCGCCCTGTAGCGTTCCAGTGACCAGCATGCTGGCGCGATCCGAAACGGTGAATGCCTGGGCGGCATCATCATAGCGAACGGTAATTGCCGCGTTTGATAGTTCGAGCGCGGCCACGGGCAACTGGAGGGTGGCACAACAACCCAGCCCCAATATCATTGCGATATGCCTCAGGTGTCTCATTCCAATGTTTCTCCTTCTGAGTTACCCACGCACCGCTGGGCCTATTTCTTCTTTAGGTGATAGTCCATGAAATCCATGATGCGTTCCCAGTCGTAGGGCTCGACGGAGTGGCCGCCCTCGCGGAGATGGTAGCCCACGTCGCTCTTGGTGATGGGCTTTCCCGGTTCGGGAGAGTTCTCCGACTCCAGGGCGGTCTTGCCCAAGAGGCGATAGACCTCGCCCGCATGGTAGGCGCCGAGGTACTCACCGCGCGGGTCGGCCCATTTGTCGTCCACGCCGCTGTAGACATAGACCGGCCGCGGCGCGATGAGCGCCAGCAGCATGTGCTGGTCGACCGGCAGGTCTTTTTCCCGCCCGGCAAAGTTCCAGGCATTGCGGCAGAGCCAGTAGGGGAAACGCGTGACCATTTTGTCCATCGTTTCGCCGAAATTCCGGTTCCAGAGGGCCGCGCCGGCGCAGCCGGACTCCGCCGCGACCGCCAGCGCAAAACGCTCGTCCTGCGCGGCCGTCCACAGTGCGGCCTTGCCGCATTTCGAATGGCCCATGATCGCCACCCGCCTGGCGTCGATGTCCCTGTCAGTTTCCAGATAGTCCAGCGCGCGCATGCCGCCCCAGGCGATGGCGGCGATCACACCCCACTCGCTCGCCTTGGGGAAACTCTGTCCGTCATGGTAGAAGAGCGGATGGATGCCCTTCTGGAACTCCACCTCGTTATGGGCGACCAGGTTGTCCTGGGACACCGCAACGAGGGCGTAACCCCGGTCGAGCAGTTCGCCGAGCGGCCATCCGTTGTTCAGTTGACCTCCGTAATCCGTCTTCTCTTTGAAACTACCGGAGCGGGTGTTGTCGAACGTGTGTATCATCAGCGCCGGAACGGGCTTCTTCGCCTTGTTGGGCACGAAGACCAATACGAGCATTTCCGCCTTGCCCCGGTCATTCTCGAACCGGATGCGCACGTCCTTGCGGGTCGCCTTGCCCTTCATGAATTCCGGGTCGGTCTTCACGACGTCAACGGTGGTCTTGATGGGGCTCTGCGGCTGGGGCACGCTGCCGTAAAGGAAGTTGCTGAACAGCGCGAGAATCTGCGGACGCCGAACGGTGCGCCATTCCTCCGGGGTGGTGACCCCTTTGCCTTCGGCAGTCACCAGGAGCGAAGGCAACTCGTACCCGGTGACCTTGCCCTCGTCATAGTTCATGTCGATGTCATCTTCTTTCGACTGTGCCGCGGCCGAGGCAAAGTGGCACAGCACCAGGGTCATGATCGCAAGGCTCGCCTTCCGCATGTCAATATCCTTTCCCGTTCGGACGTGGGCCCGTGCAATGGGCATGTACCCTTTGGCTGGCTTGAGCCGCTTCAGTATAGCGTGACGTTGGCGCCCGTTCCGAGCGGAACCGGCGTGGGTGATTTTGCTCCCTTGTCGTTCCGGAAGATATAGACGGCGTTGCCGGTGTTGAAGAGTATATCCTTGCGTCCGTCGCCGTCCATGTCTCCAACGTGGGGAATGGGACTGCCGTCAGGCACATCAAAGGTGGCGACCCGTTTCCCGGCATGGTTGTAGAGACTGTGGTCGCCGCCGACCACGAACTCGTCGAGACCATCCCCGTCCCAATCAACCAGGCGGTGCTGGCGGCTGTAGTTGGTTACGAGTTGGCCAAACACCCTGCCGTCATTACCAACCACCCAAATGGGACTGTTGCCGTACGGCTGGTGGTCGATGTCAACCAAGAGTTGGGGTGCCGGTTTGTCCGGAATTATCCGGCCAAGCTCGACAGATTCAAAATGGTGTCCTGAAATCTCCCAAACGACGCGCCCGTTGCCGTCAATTACGGCAAGGTTGTTGCCGCCGCAGAAGGTAAGCGCGATGCGGGTCTTTTCCGGCGCGCCGCCCGGTGTCATCATGCGGGCACAATCAAGATGCCCGAAGCTGTTCTTCACGGCCGCGGATTGAACTACCCACCGCACCGAACCGTCGGCGTTGAGCATTGCGTAACCGGCGAAGACCTCATCAATCCCGTCGCCGTCAATGTCCATCGGCCGCGGCTGGTGGGCTGTCTTGAATCCCCCCGGATCTTTCACCGTCCACAGCAGTTTCCCGTCGCGGATATAGGCCCAAATGTTGTGGTACCGGTCTTTGACCAATGCCGTTTCCGCGCGTGCGTCGCCGGAGATATTGCAGAAGGTGATGGAGTCCGTGGCGTCTTCCTGAATCGGAATGCGCAACCGCTCCGCCCCGGTTTGCCCGTCCAGTTCGACCAGCGCGCCCTTCGTGGCGACAACCACCTCGTTCCGCCCGTCGCTGTCCCAGTCCTGAATCTGGCAGGCGACGTCGTGGTGCAGTTCCTTGCGGCCAATCTTGGGGTCTCCCCAGGTCCACAAGGTCGAGCCGTCCTGCTTCTGGACGGCAACGGAACTCGTATAATGCACGTCGTCCTGATTGAAATTCTTCGCCGTTACAATCTCCGGGGCGCCGTCACCGTCCACATCCCCCGCAACAAACCACATGCCCGCATAGTCCGCATTGAGCGCAACGGTCTTCCAGGGCGCCAGCAGCGGAACCGAGTTGCCCGGCGCTTCCGTCTCCTTCGTGTTGAAGCAGGGGAATTCCGATTTGGTCACGCAACCGGCCATGCATGCAAAAAGACCCAGCGCCAGCATTGCGGAGAGGACAGGTTTTGGAAACATGGAACTCCTTCCTTCTGTGCTCAGTTCTTTGCCGACGACGCTTTCATGAGCGCCAGGGCGGTGGACCTCTCGGGATAGTCAACGGCGAGTGTTCTGAGGGCTTCGCGCGTGCCGGAATCGGCGCACCGCCCCAGGGCCACGGCGGCGGCATGGCGTGTGTCCGGGGCGTTGTAGAGGTTGCGCACGATTTTCAGAAGCACGGGCGCCGCCTGCGGGGCTCCGATCCTGCCCAAGGCCCATGCCACGGCGGAACGCCAGCAGGGCGTGAGCCCGTTGTGCAGAAACAGAACGCCCGGTCCAAGGGGATCAGGCCGGCCCGTGGCGGCCTCCGCGGGTGCACGCTCCAAAATGTCGATGAGTGCATCGGCCGATTGCGGGCTGGCCAGATTACCCAGGGTTCTACCGAGATAGAAGGACACCCAGTTTTCCACGGGCAGCGCGTCGACCACGGGGATGCCGGTGTTGAAGACGCGCTTTATGCCGCTGTCCTTCGTGCAATACCGCAGCAGGGCCGCCTGTATGCGGGGCGCATGGGCCTGATCGCGGCAGGCCAGGGAAAGTATCTGGGCGGCGCGGATTTCCGGACCGGGATGTCCCGCCCAGCATCGGATGGTGGTGGAAATGGCCTCTCTGATTTCAGGGGCCGTCTGCGCCTCCGAATCCCCCAGCAGGGCCAGGCAGGTCTCGATGACGGCGGGTCCCGCGGCGTGACGGCGGATGACGCGGCCGACCAGGGTTTCGTAGTCGTCGTTGGGCAGGAGGAGCGCACGGTCCGGGTCGATGGGGACGGAACGAATAATGTGCGGCAGGACCCTATCGGCCCGCGTGGAGGCCAGAGCGTCCAGCGCCTCGATAATGAAGTAGTGGATGGGCGACGCGTGGCAGGACATCAATGCCGGATGGTCGCCATACCAGTAGGTGAAGTCCGGATAGTCCTTCAGGCCGGCGAAGGCTTCAATCAGGGCCGTTTCGGCCTCGGGGGTGCCAATCCGGGCAAGGGCCTCCACGGCGGCTTCGGCAAGGAAGAGGTTGCCCGTTTCCGGGTTGCTGTGCGCGGCAAGCAGCGCGGACAGCATGGGCACGGCCGTCGGGTCTCCAAGGCAGCCGATGGCGCGCGTCGCGGCCTGAAGGGTTCTTGGATTGACCGACGCCAGGGAATTGAAGGTGGCGCTGTCGCCGACATGCCCTTCCTTCCTCCAGGCGGGATAGGGGTTCTCGCCCTGTTTGTTCGATACATAGTTTTGAAGGGCGGCACACGCGGTGGCGTCGCCGGTGTGGCTCAACGTCACCGCCGCGCGCCGTACGCGGTCGCTGTTGCCGGTCTCGACCTGTGTTGCCAGTTCGCTCCCAATGGTCTGCCAGGAGGTATTGCCAAACCAGTTGCTCCAGGCTTCGGCCCCGATCTTTTGGTTTATCTCGTCGATGAAGGGATTGAACGGTTCGCTGTGCCCCGTCAGGTTTTCCAGTGCCATGGCGGCCGCCTGCGCCACAACGGGATCGGTATCGGACAGGGTCTTAAGCAGCGGCGTGACAGACCCGCGGGTCCCGCAGGCGGCCAGGGCGACGGCAGCCGCCAGGCGGACTTCGCGGGAGGTGTCGTTTAGGGTTGCTGCCAACGGGGGAGCCGCCTTGGGATCGCGGAAAATGGCAAGGACCTGGGCGGCCGATGTCTTGAGGGCTACATCGTCTCCCCGCAACTGGGCC
>CAIJOU010000599.1 GCA_903822375.1 Candidatus Hydrogenedentota bacterium | reverse complement strand
CATGGATTTTGGCGTGACCCGCACCGAGACGACCGTGGGTATTTGGAATGACGGTCTGGGCACCATCAACTGGAGCATAGACACCGCCGGGTTCCCCAGCTGGCTGTCGCTGTCCCCCGTGAACGGCTCCGGCGTGGCATCCGGCACGGTGAGCGGCGACTCCACCGATACCGTCACCGTGCGGGTGAACCGCAACCTTGCACCGGCCGGTCAGTTCGTGTTCGACTTTACCTTCAATGTTGCCGCATCGGGCGATTCCACCACAGCGGTGCCCGTGCATGTGCACGCCAGCGCGCCGCAACTGCCCCAGTTCGGTGTTGTCGGCGAGGGCGTTGACGCGTTCGGCGTGCCCTACGTGCGCCTCGATATCGCCGAGGACACGCAGGATTTCATCGTTCAGAACGCGGGTGACGGCGTGCTCAACTGGAACATCGCGCCGGGAACGGTGCTGCCCGGATGGATTGTCTCGATTGCCCCGCAGCAGGGAACGGTAAACCCGGGACGGCAGCAGACCGTGCGCATAACCGTGGACCGTGCCGGGCTCAGCAGGGCCGGTGCCACTTTCCGTCTGCCCCTGGTCTCCAACGACCCGTCACGGCCGCTGTTGCCCATCGACGTTCAGATTCGCGTGCCCTATACCATCACTATCGGCACAAGCACCGACACCATCGCTTTTGGCCGGCTCGGGAACACCGCTCTGTTCTCCGTGGCGAATTTTGGCGATGCGGGTGAGTACCTCAATTTCAAGGTTACCTCGTCCCAGCCCAACTGGCTTTTTGCCGAGCCGGTCACCGGCCGCAGCCTCGGCATGCCGCCGAGCCAGCCCAAGGATTACAAGGGAATCAGTGTGGCGATTGACCGGTCTCGGATTACCGGCGAGGGCGGCGTTGCAAAACTCATCATTGAGGCGGTCGATGTGCCCGAGGACGCCCTTCCGGTGGCCCCGGTGGAGGTGCAGGTTTCGGTGGACGTGGCCAAGCTCACCATTGAAACCGCCGCGCCAAAGCTGCGCCCACCCTCGCTGGTGCGCATGAACGTGCTTCTGCGCGACCAGGCCTACCGCTCATTTCCGTCGCTTGAAGACAACTTCAACGACACCCGCACGTTCTATAATGTGCCCAACGTATTGGCCAGTTTCCTCGAAGACTCCCAGGCCATCGACCTGAATGAAACCAATGTGTTTGTCAAGAAGGATGAGAACCTGCGCTTTGACGTTCTCGTTATGCTCGATTTCTCCGGCAGTATGCGCGCCGCAGCCCAGGCACTGGTCGATGACGGTCAACTGCCCGCCGTGGGGGACCCCCTGAACGCGCTGTACGTGCAGTGCATTTCGCCAATGCTTGCGGAGTTCCCGCCCCACTACCGCGTAGCGCTGGCCGTTTTCAACGAGCGCCGCTACGGTCTGGACACGGAACTGCGCATTATATACGGCGCGGACCTTGCGCATTTGCAGTTTGCCTCCGATTCCTTCGTTCGTGACAAGGACGTATTGGAATACCGCATTAACCATATGGATGTTCAGGACAACGGCGCCACGACGCTTTTGCCCGCGGTGCTCGGCGGCGTGGCGACCCTGTCCGGTCTGGACAGCAGGACAAACCTCATTCCGTTTGACACCAGCGATGAGTCGATTCTGGTTGCGGTGACCGACGGGCGCCGTACCACCCCGCCAGGCGACCTCTCGCCCGTTGGAGATGCTCTGGCAGCCTCGCGCGTCCGTTTCTTCCCCATCGGCTGGGGACAGTCAGTGCAGGCCAACACACTCATCACACTGTCCACGGCGTCCGGCGGACACTACTATTCGCCGCAGACCAAAAAGAATACGGACGGTGTGGACGTGCCCCAGTTGTCGGAACTGCTCCAATGGGCCCGTACCGACCCGGGCAATGCCTCCGCGCAATCACTGCCGCGCGACCTGCGTTCCCATGTCTCCATTTCGTATCCGTCCCTCAACGAGGGGCCAGGCGTTTCACTGGAGGCTCGGGTCGAGGTGCTCGACACCAACCCCTCCGTCAGCGCCGGTGTCGGTTTTGATTCGGTGCCCATGGCTTTGTATGCCAATGATGTGCGGCTGGGCCAGATCGGCATGCGCTCTGAAGGCATCAACCCAGGCGGGGTGAGCTCCGTGTTTGTGTACATGGACTATGCACCCCGCAATCTCAACCGGTTGACCCTCCAGTTGAGTGTGGACAGTCCCGACCCGGTCACTTGGGAGGTGGTCACCACACCCCAGGAGAACGGCGGTCTGGTCTCAGACTGGGCAGAGACGCATCCCGGCGCCAATCTATACACTTTCAACGCCCCGGCGGGTCATGTGTTTCGTTATGGCGATTACGGAGAGTTGGTCGAAGTGCGCGTGACAGGTGCAGTCAATCCCTTCAAAGTGCGGCTCGCCGTGCTCGACCCGGTCATTGGCTTGGTACTTGACGGGAAGTACTTCACCTGCCCCGACACCATCACGGTCGGCGAGAGACCTTTCCGGGCCCCCTCGTTGCCACGATTGGCCCTAAAAGGCGTCATTCCGTTTACTTCCGACTTTATCAGCACACGTATGGATGGCTCTATAGAATTCGATCGAATTCTGGACCTGCCCGACGGTGAGGCGGCCTTCGTTTTGAACGCCTATAACCTTGGTGGCGCCCACCCCCCGACGGATGTGAGACTGTATTGGGTGCCGAAGTCCGACAGCCGCTTTGTGAGCGACACCAAGTTGGGCACGTTCAAAATGAGTCCGCTTGAAGGTGGGCGGGTTGATTCCACGGAAAAGCCCGGGGAAATCACCGTTCTTCCCATTCCCTCTGCGACAGACACTCCGGGGGAATACAGCGGTACTCTGCTCATAGAGTGGGCCTATGGTGCTGCGGAGCGTCCCGGCACAATGAGTATTAGGGGCGTCGACGGACCCTATTTCTTGCGCTATAAGGTCGGATTTGGTCCTGGACTGGCGGTGTCGCCACACCTGCTTGATTTTGGAGACACGCTCACGGAAATGACACTGACGATTCGAAACACCGGCGTGGGCAACATGACATGGTCTATCGACCCGGCAACCCTACCCCTTCCAGTCTGGCTCACAGCGGACAGTACGGGGGACACCCTGGGGTCGAACGGTGCGATGGCCGTAAAGCTGACCGTCGACCGGAGCGCATTGGCCACCGGGGACTACACCGCCAGTTTCTCGGTTGATGGCAATGGCGGGCCGCAGCTTATACAGATACACATGACGAAAAGCTAATAGCAGACGATTCTGGTAACTGGCAGCCAGTCACGTTGTTCAAACGTCCTGGCTGCCAGAATAGCCTTGTCAAGAACAGGCCTTGTCGTAAGGTGCCTCTCGAGATAATCGCTACTCGTTTTACCAGGCGAAACGAACCGTGGCCAATCCCCCTGCCGGGATACTGACCGCCACGGCGCCTTCAGGAGTTACTGCTAGTGGCTCCAGCATCTCTTCGTTCAGATTGCACAGGCATGCCTCAACCACCGGGCGGTCCAGCCGGAAGCGTGCTTCGGTATCCCGCCCGCCCGGATTCCAGAAGCGTATAACTGCACCCGGTCCATCTTCAGCGGGCTTGAGCGCGGTTACGACTGCTACTCCGGGATCGACCTGAATGAAGGAATGGGTCGGCGAACTATCCTCGCGGACTTCATGGCTGCGCACGGGCGTCTGTAATTGCGACACCGCCCCCAAGGCATAAGCGGTGTCAAACACAGATACAAAAGCATGCAAAGCGTAACTAAAAGATAATTGCCCCTGTAACTGTCCATCCACTTCTTGGGGCAGGGCGACGGTCTTTCGGAAGGAGCGGAACAAGGTTAACGCCAAGCTCCGCTCAGAAGTGTCCAGTACGGCGTATTCATGCAGACCTTCCGGGCACAACAGCGCGAGACCGCCAGCGGCATCCTGAACACCGCAAACCGACGTAAACGCCTTTTCCGGATGGATGCGTTCCTGCCATTCGGCGGTTTCGCGGGGAATGGCTATGTCCCGTTCCACCATGGCAAAGGGGGTGTCTGCGAAGGATCTGTCGGTTTGTGTGTGGGTGGGGAAGAGCACCCGCAGACGGTGGTCCTTGGCGCAGTTGTCCACTTCAGTGCGCACGTGCAGTACGTCACTGTGTTTGGCCACGGTGATGAAGTCGGTCACTTTGACCGATACCCGGTCTGCTGAGCGGTATCCCGTCTTTTGGTCCAGTTCACGGGGCAGGCTCAACGTGCGCTCCACGCGGAACACGGTCCGTAAAGGACCGTCCTCTTCGATGCCCGTCATGACCGCCGCACCGGGTCCGCGGTAGACGATGTCATTGAGGGGCTGGCCACGTGTCCACCCGTCGCCGCATTCGCCGGCGTCCTCATAGCAGAACAGGCCGTCAAAGATACGCCCATCGGCGAGATTGGTCAGACGTCCCGTCCCGTCCGGTTTCAGTTCAAAGGCAATCAGGCCGTTGGCTGCGCTCAGCGGCCCGGTCATCAGGCTGCCGAAGGTGCGGGTGGCCGCATCGCAGGGTTCCACGCACAGCGTGGTGTAGCCCGCAGGCGGCAGTTCCAGTTCCACCGCCACATGGTAGAGATCGCCGAACCCGAAGGTAGGGCGTCCGATGTCGTCGATTCGCTGCGGCGTCTCCTGCTTTCGTTCAATGCGCACGTGTTGGTACGGCGCATGCGTTCCGTCCGGCAGCACCAGGTGGAATTTGTTGTAGCGCTCGCCGGTGGCCAGGCTGTCGATGTATGCCTTGCCGGATTTCTCACCATGGTCGGACGGGAAAAACAGGCACAGGTCGAACACTCCCTTGCGGGGTTGTGGCAGGGGGTTGTGGACTGCGATGCGTTTCCAGTCGTCGGGCCCGGAGGTTTTTCCCACGAAACGCCGCCACTCTTCCGAGCTTGCAGCCGCACCGGCAATGCGTGCCATCGAGCGGCGTGCGCAACCTTCGGCGATGAGGTCGCACTGGTCGAAGCGGTACAGCATGTCCCGGTGGATCTGGTCCTGGCTGCACCCGCAGATGGAATCGTGGGGATGGTTGCGCAGCAGGTACTGCCACGCTTTGTCCAGGAAGCCCGGCACGGGCGCGCCGCCGGCCATCGCCTCATAGACCAGCATCGGCTCGATCCATTTCTCCAGCAGGGCCTGGCTGTGGTCGTTTCGCTGCTTGAGGTCGTAGCGCGACGAAATCACATGCACGATCAGATACTGGCCGACACGCAGATGGTCGCGCGCCGGTTCGCGCAGTTCACCGTGCCGCTCGGGCAGTGTGTCCACGTGCTGGGCCAGTTCGCGGCCGTATTCCTCCAGTGAGGTCCAGCAGAACTCAATGGTTGGGTACAACTCTTTCAGTTTCCTGAAAATCTTCGGCATTTCGTGGTCGGGCCGCGTGTGATCGATGGCGTCCAGCATGAGCAGGAGGGGGGCCACGGTGCGTGCGGACTCTTCGGCGAAATAGGGGTCGAAATGCTTGGCGTAGCTCTCGTCGGTGTAATTATCCTCGCGCAGGTGGTCGCGCACGGCGAACTGGAACGGCGCATAGCTGCCCTTGTCGGTGAGCTTGTGGTAGGCCAGTCTGCCGCCGTCCGGGCCAACCCAGGTGAAATGCATGGGATAGGTCTCGTCCTGCGTGCCGCGCCAACAGATGCCGGCGCTCAGCCCGAACCCGCGCATGATCATCGGCAGCGCGGCGATGTGGCCAAACTGGTCCGGTGTATACGCGAAGTCCAGATGGGGGAAGCCCATGTTCCTGCAGATACGCATGCCCCGCATCAGGTTGCGCACAAAGGATTCGCCCGATATCAGCCATTCATCGGGCAGGTTGTACCACGGCCCGGCGAGCAGGCGGCGTTCCTTGAGCAACTTGAGCAGTTGTTCCCGCCGTTCAGGGCGGATTTCGAGATAGTCCTCAAGCACAACGGTCTGTCCGTCCAAATGAAAACAGGTGTAGTCCGGGTCCTGTTCCATCAGGTCGATCAACTCGTCTATCAGTTCCACCAGCCAGCGGCGGTATTCCTGGAACGGTTCATACCATTCGCGGTCCCAGTGCGTCCCGGCGCAATAAAAGGCTTTCATCGGGCATTCCTTTCCACCGCGTTGCGGTTTGGCTTTTCTGCGGGGCGGATCAT
>CAIJOU010000598.1 GCA_903822375.1 Candidatus Hydrogenedentota bacterium | reverse complement strand
TTGGCATGCCCGGCCACGAGACAGCACTGGGAAAATACACTATCGGCAACAAGCAGAAGGACCCAACGTGGTTTAAACCCGGGGCGGGTCCGGTGACTTCGGGCGATGCGGCCAATGAATTGGGCACGCGGTGGATGCCGCTTGTCCCGGGTGAGCCAAGTTTGCCGACGGATTTGGGAATTCACGGGACGATCCATCCGGAGACGGTGGGGGAGTACAGTTCCCATGGGTGCGCGCGGCTGACCAATCCGGAAGTGGAGGAATTGTACGACTTGGTCGTGCGTTCCACTCCTGTGACGATAGTGGACAAGTATGTGCCCGGAACTGCCACGAATGCCGGGGAGAAGGAAAGCGCTGCACCGGCGGCAGGCTCAACCGCATCCAAATAGGTGTGGAATAGAATCGCGGGGTTGTTAGGAACGGGCCATGGCGCCTGTAGCCCGCCTGCATTGACTCGGGCGTTCGTCAGGATGATAATTCGTACACAGGCTGGACGCAAGGAACGTGGTTTCAGTGCCGCAGCAAGAGTCCTCTCAAATAGTGCTTAACAGGATCGCCACAACCCAGTGCGGGACCGGCGGCGAAGTCGTTCTATGTGCACCGACCAACAGCGACCGCCAGTATCGGCGTCGCCGTATTTGACCAAGAACGGATGCGCACCACCGATGACCTGATCGGGTCGGCGGATGTGGCGCTGTACAGGGCCAGACAACCCGGAAAGAATCGGGCTGCAATGGCCGACAACCGGGAAGGAAAATCATGAACAAGATCCATTTTAGTGCTGCTGTCGTGCTGCTGGCTGTGATCACCCTGCTTTGCGGCTGTGCGACCATATCGTCGTCTTTCGGACGCATGGCACCGGACTATTCCAGTGTGCCCTCGGACGGGCTGAAGAAAGCGGCCCAGGACATTGAGAAGGCGGTCAAGGAGGGGAACCGCGAACTGGTCCTGGTCAATCATGACGGTCTCACACTGGACAAGCCTGAAATTGGGCAGGCGGTTCGCACCCGCGCGGCCCGCGCGCAATTGGTGGAAAAACTGCTTTCCACCGGATTTGCCATTGAGCAGAAAGACGGGCTGATTTCGGTGCTGCGCAGCCGTGAATACAAGAAAGCGACGACATCGGATGAACGCGATCGCAACGCACTGCTGGTGATGAGCGAAAATGCGAACCGGTGGTCTATCTATGAGGGGCTCGTGAAGCTTTCCAACCTGCCGCCAAAGTCGTTGTCTGCCGTGCAGGACGCTTTCTACCGTGCCCGGGTCGAACTGCTGGCGTCGGGCCAGAAATATCAGGACGATGCTGGCAAGACGGCAGTCAAGCCCTGACAGGGGCTTTATGCAAGCGCTCTGACCGCTTCCAGCACCTCTTCCGCATGGCCTTCGGGTTTTACCTTGGGCCACACGCGGACGATTTTTCCGCTGGAATCGATCAGGAAAGTGGCCCTTTGGATGCCCATGTAGGATTTGCCGTACATGTGTCTGCGGCGGTCGAGAAGTGAGCGGGTGGCGGTCCAAAAGTGAAGCACCCGCTGGGTTCATTATGTAGTTGTTGCCATGGGTTGTCAAGGCGCTGTTGAGGTTCCTTCTTCCCTCTGTTCCCTC
>CAIJOU010000597.1 GCA_903822375.1 Candidatus Hydrogenedentota bacterium | reverse complement strand
TGCACTCTGGGATCGGACATCGCTTGCATCGAGTTCTGTCCGCACCTCCCGTCTGGGTCGCAGAAGTTGATCGGGTCGCCGCTGGCATAGCTGTAGAGGTCCATGCTCGCCTCGTGGCCGAGCGGATCGGGCGACAGGAACCGGCCGCTGGTTGGGTCGTAGTAGGCCGACGATGTTCCAGTAAAGCCCAGCAACAGGCACATCATTGCGGCCACGTGAAGAAGTATTCGTCGCATGTTCGTTCCTCTATTTGGTTGATTCATTGTTTGCGTTGAGTGCTGCCACATAACGCTGAATCTTCGGCGCCAAGCGGCTCGCTTGGAGCATCGCTTCCCGCGCCTCCAAGACGCGCCCATTCACAGCCAGGCAGCCGGCTCTGATGACCAAAAACTCCGCAAGCTCTCCGGCAGTCGCCAGGTTTTTCAAATACTGACCGTCTCGGATTTCCTTCTCCTCTATCGGGTAAGGCCAGCTCTTGTAGTAATCGTCCGAATGCGTCGTCAAACCTCTCGCGCCACCGTCAATGTTCAACCGCTCTTTCCCATCCGAGCTTTCCCACCGAGCAAAGAAATGGGCCTTGGCAGACACCAAATACAAGGGATAGCCCAGCCGACGGCCTATGGCGACATATAGCACAGGTATCGAAGAACAAGTGCCCATTCGCTTGTCGCCCAGAAGACCGTGAAGAAAGATGTCTTTCGAATCCGCAAAAAACGCCCCTGAGTTTAAATCGGCGACGCTGGGAGTGCTGATGCGTTCGGGATTGTAGCTGACCCGCAAATCCCGTTGCAGCACGGTGATCATGACCAACATCCTGAAGTAAGCCTCGGAACGCTCAAAATCCTCAGGCCGTTGCCGGTAACGGTAGGAATTCCGCGAAGTTTCAAACCGGACACGATCAGCCCAACGATCCAGCGTCTTTAATTGCTGTTCGACATCCAGGTTCTCAGCCCCATGCAATCCCTCCGTACACACAAGATTCAACCTCCCTACATCCATTCCCTGAAGCTGTTCGGGAGTCAGTTTCAGCAGTTGTTTCAGGTCCCGCGGCGGCTCTTCGGCGAATAGGGGTGTGATTGCCAAGCCGATTATGAGGAGGATAACAGTTGCCGACTTCACCGGCGTTCCCGGTGCTTTCCAAGTTCTTGTGGTGAAAAGCCCTAGACTTGGTATTCGCTCGTTCACTGTCGCGCCTCCTGATCTTCTGCGACCGTTTCTGATAGGACGAATTAAGATTCCCCATACCAAAACTTGTTCCAAACAGTCAAACGAAAAACACCTCATAAACGTAAGGGTTTTTACGTAAGTATTTCCTTTATGGAGCATTCGACGGGTAGCGTAATGTGCCTCGAGAACTATGTCTGGCCCGGCAACGTGCGCGAACTGCGCAATGCCATGGAGCGCGCCGTGCTCTTGTCCCGCAGCGAGCTCATCCTGCCCGAGCATCTTCCCTCCTGCGTGCGCGCGGCTGCGGGGAAGGCTCCCGCGCCGTCCGCCGCCGGCGGCCAGCTCCAGGACATCGAACGCGAGGCGATCATGCAGGCGCTTCGCACGCATAACTTCAACCG
>CAIJOU010000596.1 GCA_903822375.1 Candidatus Hydrogenedentota bacterium | reverse complement strand
GGGCTGTCAAGGTGTGCATTCGGGAATCATGCTTTCATCCATGCACGACGGCGGGGTAGAGTATGGGTGGACCGGGCCTGACGCCGGGCCCCTTTGGAGACACGACATGACTTCTGCTGAAAACGAAAAACATTACCGGCCCGAGACGGTGCAGTTGGGCAATGCCACTGTGAGCCGTTTCATTATCGGCGGCAACCCTTTTTCAGGCTTTGCGCACCAGACCTTTGAGCGCGACGAGGAAATGCGCGACTGGTACACCATGGCACGCATCAAGGAGGCCTACCGCATGGCCGAGGCCGCGGGGGTGACGACACACCTGGGCCGGGCTGACGAACTGGTGTTGCGGGCGCTGCGCGAATACCGTCTCGAGGGCGGCAGTATCGACTGGATTGCCCAGACCTGCCCGCTCACGGGCGGCTTCTTTCTGGGAATCGAAAGCGCGAAGGCAGGCAAGGCAAAGGCCTGTTTCCTGCACGGCGGCGAAATGGACCAGCGTGTCGCCACCGGGGACACGGCGGACGTTTTCGAGGCCATTAAGCGCATCAAAGACCTGGGCATTGCCGCCGGGGTCGCCGGACACAGCACAGACACCATCCAGTGGGCGGCAGATCATCTTGACCTCGACTTCTTCATGACCTGCTACTACAACCCGAGCGACCGCACGCGTCAGGCGGCCCGGGACTATGAAGAGGAGGAGTACTACGGCGCGGAAGACCGCGACGCGATGTGTGCGCTCATCCAACAACTGCCCGCGCCGGCCATTCATTACAAGGTGCTGGCCGCCGGCCGTCACGACCCGCGCGAAGCCTTTGCCTACGTGGCCCAGGCCTACCGCCCCGGCGACGCCGTCTGCGTGGGCGTGTTCACCAAGGAAAACCCGGACATGGTCCAGCAGGACGTGGACCTGCTCGAAGACGCATTGGAACGCGCGGGGAAATAACCGGGGTGCCCTGTAGGACAGCCGCCCTCGGCTGTCAACACTTGACGAGTGCCCAAGCATGACAGGCGGGGGCGCCTGTCCTACATTCTCGTCCCGAAGTTACACTTCGCCTCCTATTTCCACTCCAGTTTCACGCTGCCTTTGATGAACTGCTCCGGTACCCGGAACGGCGACACAAACGCAAACGACAGTTCCCCTGCGCCCGCATCCTTGCGGGCAACCCCCTTGAATTCCAGCACGCGGCGGTCACCGGGGGCGATGGGTTCTCCCGTAAAGTCCCACGTCGCTGGAAGCCCCACGCTTGTGGCGGTTCCGGAAAACTCCATGCGGTGCCCCGCCTCGGCCACCCACGGACACACGCCTTGGTTGTGCAGTTCCACGCGCAGCGTAAAGGGCTCGCCGCGGCGCAGCGTTGGCGGCGCCTCCACCCGGGCCGTCCCAACGAATTGATGCGGGTCCAGAAGGTTGTCCAGCCACTGGTCAAATCCCGCCATGAATTCGCGGTACGGCTTGACCATCCACTTTGAGTTGGCCAGCATGTCGCCCGGTGCCTTCTGCATGACCGTCTCATACTTGGCCGCCCAAGCGTACATCTCCTCGTAATCGGCCAGCACGGCGTTCCGCACCTCCATGGGCAGGCCCTCGGGCTTGTCCAGTGCGTCCCGGTTCGCGCGAACGCGTTCATAGATTGCCGTGAACTTTTCCAGCCGGTGCATTTGATATTCGATGAAAGGCGCATACAGGTCCAAATGGCCGTACCACCGTGCATGCTCTTCCGGCGGCGCCACCTTTTTCAGATCGTCCACGCATGCCCGCAGGTGTCCCACCGTATCGGTGCAGTCCCTGATTGCCTCCTGCCGCCGTTCACTGGACAGCGTTATCCAGTTGGCCGGCAGCATGGGCAGTGCGTTGACATCCCACAAATGCTCATAGGCGCGGTTCATTTGCATAAACGGAAGCGCGCCGATGGTGCCGAATTCGCGCATGCCCCAGGCATAACGGAACGAGTTCGGCGTGGCCGTGGGTTCCCACCCGAACCAACCGACAGATTCCCAGGGCAGTTCGGTGCCGCAGTAGGCCCCGCCGATCCAGAAACTGTTGCGTTCGCCGAGCAGACGTTTCATGCGATGCGACGGTGCCACGCGGAAGTTGGCGTAGAGATTGTCAATCCAGGTATCGCCCATGGGCGCGGTGTAATTGTAATCGCGGGCAAGCACGGCCGCGCCGCTGCCATGGCCGACTACATACAAGTCTTCGGGCAGCAGCGGGTCCAGCTCCGGTTTGTACATGTCGTTGTACGGGTAAACCGCAAGGCCCCCTTTGAAACCGCTTTTCCGCAGCAGGTTGTAGATGGTCAGATATTGCTCCCATACCGGGTCCTTTGTTCGTGACTGTGCGTAATACGCTTTGCACCGGTCGCAGGCGCATTTGCCGCCGTTGTCGTCGCGGATAAGGAACAACCCGTCGATGGGGTAGGTTTCGAGCAGCTCCTTGAAGAACGCCTCCACGTAGCGCGCGTACTCGGGATGGGTGGGGCAGGGGACCTTGTCACTGCCCGGCGCCATCGCCTCAGGGTGTGATTTGGCGTAGGTCGTGGGCACGCACCCGATGGGAATCCAGAGCCACACCTGCGCGCCCCGGTCGTGAAGGTACTGCATGAGCCGGAGCCCGTGTTCACGCTGCTGGTCGAGTTCGGCAAACCGCGCGCCTGACGATTCGTCATAGGCATCCGGCGCATCCGAATGCAGTTCGGGCATGTACTTGTAGGCGACCGGCATTTTCCAGTTGCCCCACATGCCCAGACAGCCGAACACGTTCATGCCCGAATCGAGCAGTCCGTCAAAAGTGTGCCGCCACTCCTCATCGTTGCCGTAGGGGAAATCGCCCTCGAAATTGCCGCCGCCGAAACCTCCTGAGCGCATCCGCACCACCGGGGTGCGTGCGATGAGGGGAATGCCGCCTTCCTTTCCAAAGCGCCGCAGATGACCCGCAATGGCCCGTGCTGCATTGTAAGCGCCCAGCCGCGTGTGCGCATGGACCGTCACCCCGCGATCAGTCGCGGGCTGAATGACGAATCCGTCGCCGTCCTCATTGTGCAGGCCGTCCTCCGAGCCCACGGCAAACTCGATGCCGAATGTGGCTGCGGCGTCCCGCCGCAGGGGGTCTTCTGATGGGTCCGCCACGGCCGCGCCGACGGCCTCCAGCGCCTCGATAAGGGTCTTTGCGGTCGTCGCGGACGCTTCCGTGGAGATTGCCGCCACCGGTTTCTGCGCGATCGCTGCGGAAACCGGTTCGACTTCGACGACCAGCCCTTCATCCAATCCCTCGGCGAGGTCTTTCATCTTTGCCGCATGGTCTGCCGGCACGGCGACCAGTCTGCGATAGAAGCGGCGGCCGTTCAGGGACTCATCGCCCAGTTCGAGCGTGCTTGCCGCAGCGCCCCAATGAATGCGCGCAACTTCTTTGGTCGCCGCCGTGTACTCCTTGAAGCCGTAGAAGGGCATGCGGCTCTCCAGATAGGGCAGCGCTTCCCCGGCGCTTTCCCATGTGAGTTCCGCCTTCACCGCATAACTCAGCCATGGACTGTTGCCCGTCCAGGGACGCTCATCCAGGGCTATCTCCAATGCGCCGTAGGCGTACACGCGATAGCTCAGGGCCAGGGCCGGGCCCGCCGACGGTTCCAGAACGAAATGAAGTTCTGTCATGGCGGCGTTGGACGAGGAAGAAACAAGCCGCGCGGAATCGGGCAGGGCTTCGCCAGGGTCCATGTCGATGGACGGTGTCTGGTAGCCCGAGGCAAACGCCCCCGTAAACGTGTATCCTTTCGCGCCCAGCCGCCGCACCACGGGATGAAAAGGAGCCTTCATCAGTGACTCGCCGCCTGCATTGAACGCAAGCAACGCGCCTGTCGCCGCGTCGAATGCCGCGTTTGCTATCGGGTAAGTTGCCAATATGCGTTCTCCGTCCCGAGTCAGCGCAGACGCAGACTCAGCCGCACCCGGACGAATCTCTATGCGTCGCCACGTGCTTGGCGGAACGGCACAGGAAAATACGAGAAGGTCCTCGGCGCGGACGTCTTTCAGGGGTGTTTCCAGCGTGGCCTTCCAATGTGCGCGGCCTTCACGGAGCGCAAAGGGGATGCTCTCGCCGCCCGCTTGCAGGTGAACGTTGCTCCAGTCCACCAGGCCGGGAGAGGCGATGCGTCCCGTGGCGATTTCGACGGGCAGCGCACCCTCCCATTGGGTCGGATTGTACAGGGAGATTGCCGCCAGCGGCTTTTCGGGTGTGGCGGCGGGAATGTCGGCCGGGGCGCCAAACTGAATGGCACCCGCAAGTGCAATGATCAACAGCATGGACGGTATCCTTCGCAAGCTCATGTTGTTTGGAACGAGTTATCATGAACTGTTGGTTCCGAGAGTCCACTAAAAATGACGGCCCCATTCACGACCCGAAAACGCGATGTCTTCGACCCCCTTGAGGGGGCGGGCCCGCCGCAGGCGGGGCGGGGGGTGTATGCCCCCATGCAGGTCTAATTCTCGCAGCTG
>CAIJOU010000595.1 GCA_903822375.1 Candidatus Hydrogenedentota bacterium | reverse complement strand
GTCGGTGGCCTCCTGTTGAGGTTGTCGTTGGTGGTTTGAGCTGCTCAGCCCATCTTTGCAAAAAAAAGGCGTATTGTCAATAGATATGCCGTTGTAATATCAACAAACACAAACAGTTACAAAAACACGGGATCACTCAGGTGCGGCGTAGCCGTGCGCCGGAGTCGCGACGCCGGGCTGGTCACAGCGGTATTGGCGGGGGCACAGACTGCACCGTGCGCCGGAATCGGGGGCCGGGTCAGACGGCGGGATTCACGGCGGCACCATTGGCCATGACGGGCAATTGGGACAAATCCCAGTTGTCGCGGTTTGCCTCGCGGGTCATGTCTCTCGTGCGGTAGACCGAGTTGCGGACGGCCGGACGGGTGTTGGCGCCGAGCCAGTTTTCCCGTTCGCGCAGGTAGGCCCTGGTCCACGCCTTTTCATCGCCGCCGAGGCTGGGGGGGGGGTCGGCAAAACGCTGACGGATAACCCATAGGATGGAACCGCTGTGGATGAAGGAATCGTAAATGGTCAGGGCCGAAAGGGGCAGCGTGAATCCGTGGTCATCGGCCCATTTCATGGCGGGGTCGAAATAGGCCTCATCGAAGAACGCGTCCTGGACGCCGTGCATGACGGGGTCCTGGCGTCCGGCCTGCCGCAAAAGGGCTTTGAACTGCGCATCCTCCGTGAGGGATTCGCCGCCAATCTTGTCCACATAGGATCGGAGGGCTTCACTGTAGGTTCCACCCGCTTCAACGTACCTTTGCACGAGTTCCCGCAGATTGCCGTATTCGGTGGTTTGCGACCGGCCATAGGTGACCTGTCGGATGTTGTGGGGGCCGTCGGCGTAGATGGCGATGGCACCATAGTTGCCTTCCGCCGAGCCGGTTTCAAAGGCGTTGATGACCCGTTCAATGGTGGACTTCTGATCGCGTGTGAGTTGCATGACCGTTTCCTCCGTTGTACTGAACAAAATTATAGTATATGGCCCCGCGGAAATGTCAACTCGCGGGCGGTCTTGACTTTGATTCATTCCCGTTGTTTAGGCATCATGTCGCGAGACCATCGCAAGACGCGGTGTTTCCAGCAAGGGGGCACACACCCCCGCCCTTCGGGCTGCCCTCTCGGAGGGGGGACCTAATACCGCGCGACTCGACACTCTTTTGGTTGCGGCTCTGCTGCTCCAAGAGATAGGAACGGTACGCAGTGCTGAATCAACCATGGGCGGTGCCATGCAAAGAATCGTTTTCGTCCCTCTTGCCTGTGCCTTTGCGGCCTTTTGTGTTTGTGCCTCGGCCGAATCAATCCTGCCCCAGGGCGAGGCGCACGAGGCACTGATCGCGGGATACTTTCCGGACCGGCTGCATGAGTTCGTGTGGCGGAACTGGACGGCGGTTGCCCCGGCGAAACTCGCCAGGGTGGTGGGCGCGATGGAGCAGGAGATCGCGGCGGTGGCGGAGTCGATGGGGCTTCCGCCCGTGGAGACGGTTCCGTCGGAGATGCTGGAACGGGGCTACATCACGCTTATCCGGCGTAATTGGCATCTTCTCCCCTACGATCAGTTGCTGGAACTGCTGGAGATGACGCCGGAGCGGCTGGCGGTGATGCTGCGCGAGGAGGACTTTTTGTGGGTCAAGCTGGGGCAGGTGAAGCCGCAGTGCGCGCCGCTCCGCTACAGCCCGCCCGATGAGGCGGCGCAGCGCCGCGCGGCAGAGATCCGTGCGGTCGTGGAAAAGGACTTTGGCGGGGAACTTCGCCGTCCGGCGGCGCCGCGTTTTGATTTTGTTCGGCAGTTGGCGGAGCCTCTCCCCCACTTTGCCGCGCCGGTTCCTCCGGCCGACGCGCCCGTCATGCCGAGGATCGTCTATTCGTATGTTGCGGTGTACGGCGACCCGCTGATGAACCCGAAACTGAACCCCTATCCGGACGGGTTGCTGGAGCGGCTCTCGGCGGACGGGATCAACGGCGTCTGGCTGCACGCGCTGCTGCGCGACTTGGCACCGGGCGGCGCGGCATTCCCCGAGTTTGGCGCGGACAACGAAACGCGCCTTGCCAACCTGCGCGAACTGGTGGAGCGGGCGAAGAAATACGGCATCGGCGTGTATCTTTATATCAATGAGCCGCGGGCCATGCCCGTCTCGTTCTTCAAGGACCGGCCGGAGATGGCCGGCGTGCGCGAGGGCGATTTCGCCGCGCTGTGCACTTCGCAGCCGGCGGTGCGGCAGTGGATGGGAGACGCGCTTGCCCATCTGTTCGGTGCCGTGCCCGATTTGGCGGGCGTGTACGCGATTACGGCGTCGGAAAACCTGACGAACTGCGCCTCACACGGCGGCTGGAGCGGCTGTACGCGCTGCAAGGAGCGCAGCGACACGGATATCCTGACGGAGGTCGTGGGTGTCATTGAGGCGGGTGTGCACCGGGGCAATCCCAAGGCCAACGTGCTCATCTCCGACTGGGGTTGGCGCGGATACGGCGATGCACGGGAGATTATCGCGCGGTTGCCAAAGGCGGTATGGCTGATGTCGGTCAGCGAATGGAGCCTGCCCATAGAGCGCGGTGGCGTCAAGAGCGTCGTGGGCGAATACTCCATTTCGTCGGTGGGTCCCGGCCCGCGGGCGCTGCCGCACTGGACGACAGCCAAGGACGCGGGGCTCAAGATTGGCGCGGAGATTCAGTTCAACAACACCTGCGAAATCGCGAGCATCCCCTATCTGCCCGTGATGGACCTGGTGGCGGAACACTGCCACAAACTGCTGGTGTCGGCGCACCCCGAGGCCATGCTGATCGGTTGGACCATGGGCGGCCATCCCTCGCCCAACCTTGAAGTGGTGCGCGAGATGTACACGCTGCCCGAGCCGACCGTGGACGGAGTGCTCGACCGGCTGGCCCTGGAGCGCTTTGGCGCGGAGGGCGCACCCCATGCGCGTAAGGCTTGGACACTGATGAGCGATGCCTTTCGGGAGTACCCGTTTCACATCAGCGTGGTGTACACGAGCCCGGTCCAGTGCGGTCCGGCCAACCCGCTGTATCCGGCCAAGACGGGATACTCGGCGACCATGTGGGGCATTCCCTACGATGATCTGACGGGCTGGCGGGGGCCCTATCTGCCGGAAGTGTTTGCCGGGCAATTCGAGAAGATCGCGGAGGGTTGGCGGCCCGGTATCGCGGAACTGCAAACGGCCGTGGACGCCACGCCGGCCGAACAGCGCGATGCGGTGCGGGCGGACGTGCGCTTTGCGCGCGCCGCGGCCATTCATTTCCAGTCCGTGGCCAACCAGGCGCGCTATGTGGCCGCGCGGGACGCGCTGGCTGGGTCCGGCGCATCCCTTTCTTCCGAAGAGCGGCAGGGGCTGAAGGGAACGATGCGCAAGGCGGCCGAATCGGAAATTGCGCTGGCCCGGGAACTCTTCACGCTGACGCGGGAAGAATCACGGATTGGCTTTGAGCCTTCGTGCCAGTATTTCTACCTGCCGTTGGATTTGGCGGAGAAGGTGATCAACTGCAGGTGGGTGCTGGGGCAGATTGGGGAGTAATCCGTTCGAAGAAGGAGTTGAACATGGATTAACAG
>CAIJOU010000594.1 GCA_903822375.1 Candidatus Hydrogenedentota bacterium | reverse complement strand
TTTCTGTTGGCGCTTGGTGGCTGTGAGAAACCGGACAATACACCGCCGGCCAACGCAACCAATTTCACCGCCACGGCGGGGGACGGACAGGCTCTCCTGGCGTGGACCAACCCGGGCGATTCGGATCTTGCCGGTGTGACGCTGGTGCGAAAGGAGGGGGCTTATCCGGCCGACGTGACCGACGGCCTTGTCGTCTACGACGGCCTGGCCCAGACCAAAACGGATACGGGACTCACCAACGGCACGACGTACAACTACGCCCTGTTCTCCTATGATGAAGTTCCCAACCACTCGTCGGGGGTGCATGCGGCGGCGTTGCCGACGGCGGCTTCGGCCAGACTTGAAGTGCTGGATGAATTGGCCTTTGCCACAGAGCGGCTGGGTGCGGTTCCCGATGCCGTCCTGGACGCCGGCCAACGGGGGATACTGTCCACGCTTCTGGGAGAAGCGGAAACACATTACCGCCAGGGCGACCTGTGCGGTGCGCTCCAGAACCTGAAACTGTACCTGGACGCGGCGCAAAGCTACCGGCAGGGTCCGGCAACCGATACGGCCGAACAGCTTTACAACGGTGCCCGCAACATGCGCTATCACATGGTGGCGCTGGCCGAAGTCAAGGACCTGTGTGACGGAACGGACCGCGTCGGCTTCGAAACGGAGCCGGAAGTGGACCCGCTGGCCAACGACACCGCGCAATTGAAGACGGCCATCCATTTTGGAGAGCCGCTGTTCATCACGCGCATCGAAGGCGGGGAGACCTTTACCGACGTGCGGATCCCGGGCACAGAATCGGAAATGGGGCCGGAGGGAACCCCCTCCGTTCCCATGTTCCGCAGACTCGTTGCGGTGCCCGAAGGGGGCCAGATACAGGTGGCCATTGATGAGGTGAAGACGGCTGAAACCATCCAGTTGAACCTGTATCCGTACCAGCCTCCGGCCTTCCCGAACGTCGTAAGCACGCCTCAGCCCTTTGCGAAGGACGCCGGTGCCTATTACGGAAAGTCGCTCTTTCCGGAACAGTCGGTCCGCACCCTGGACGTGGGCTATTCGCGCGACGTCCACCTGGTGCTGGTTGAAGTGGCCGCCGGCAAATATGACACGGACACGCAAAGCCTGACCCTGTACCGCGACATCAACATTTCGGTCGTATTTCCCGGCAGCGCCGGGAACTTCACCACCGTCGCCGCGACATCCGGGTTTGAGGCGGCGCCCTTTGCCAGCAACATGGTGATCAACCACGACGCCATCCTGGCCAATCTGCGGCCCCGCCCGTTCCCGCCAAACACGCTCGGCGAGGAACTGCTCATTCTCACGCACCCCAATTTCCATGCCGCAGCGGTCACCCTTGCCACATGGAAGAACACCAAGGGCGTGATAACAAATGTGTTCAACGTGAACGACGGCGCCGGGCCGGGCCCCGACACGGCGAACGAAATAGACCAGTTCATTGAGAGCCGCTACGCGAACAACATGATACGCCCAAGCTATATCCTGCTGCTGGGCGATTCCGAATACATTCCCTGCTACCAGTACCCCGCCCATTTCGCGGCATCCGTCGTGAAGTGCAACACCATCGGCTCAGACTGGGGGTATGCCGACTATTCGGGTTCCGGAAGCGACCGCATGCCCGACTTTGCCGTGGGCCGGATTCCCGTTGACACGCTGGCCCAGGCGAATGACGTGGTGAACAAGATCGTCCAGTACGAGCAGACGCCCCCGGACAATCCGGCGTTCTACTCGAGCGCCGCCGTCGCCTCCTATTTCCAGTGCTGCGTGGTCGACACCGCGGTCCCTCCGGGCGCCGAGCAGATGGGCTTCATCTCGGACACCGAATTTGACGTGGCCAGACTGCGCGCGCACGGCTACACCGTCGAACGCCTCTATGCCGAGACCACGGACGACCCGCTCTACACGCGGAACACCACGCCCAGAAGCCTGCGCGGCGGCGCCGAAACCATGCCGACGGACATCGCGCCGACAAGCGGCTTCGCCTGGACCGGCGGCACGACGGCCGTGGCAAACGCCTTCAACACGGGCCGGTCGCTGATGATGTACGTGGATCACGGCTGGAATGACGGATGGTGGCGGCCCTATTTCACCAGCACCGATGTTGACGCCCTGCACAACGGCGCCCTGCTGCCCTTCGTCATGAGCCTGGCCTGCCTCAACGGCATTTTTGACAACGAGGTGGACCCGTCCGTCACGGGCACGGACATGACCGGCACCACGACAAGCGGCGTCTATTTTGCCGAACGGCTCCTCCGCAAGAGCGACGGCGGCGCCATCGGCATCCTCGCCGCCACGCGGGTCAGCATGCTGGCCGTGTACCTCCACCTGCAAAAGGGTTATCTCAACGCCATTGTGGACGCAACGCCTTCGCTGATCATCGGCGACGGGTACACGGCGCACCCAAAACGGCGCCAGGGTGACGTGCTGAACAGCGGCAAGTTCTACATGGTGAGCCAGTGTTCCCCGTACCCCACGTATCACCCGTTCATGTGGGATTCACTGTACACCTTCAGCCTGATCGGCGACCCGTCCTGCGACGTCTGGACGTCCAATCCCTATGCCATCCCGATGCCCACCGACATTTCCGTGGGGCTGGACCTCGGCACGGGGGACCTGCTCGTGCATTATGCGAAGGACTTTGCCCAGATTACGGCGTTCCAGAATGGCACCCCGCTGGGCCGTGGAGTCGTCTTCGAGGGCACTGCCCATGTCAAGATGCTCTCCGCGGGCCCGAACCCGTCGATCCCCATCGACCTTGTCGTCTGGTTCCCGAACGCAGCGTCGCTCACCCTGACCGCTTCCCTGCCCTGATTCGACGAAAGCGATTTCTCCGGCATCTTTGAATGGCGGCGGTCCGGGACGAGGCACGTACCGCTTCGGCCCGGACCGTCATACAATGGAGGAACAAACCATGAAGTCCATCGCTGTCGTTCTTGTTTTCTGCGTGGCGGCCATGTTCATGGCGACGGTCCACGCATCGGACCTGACTGTTTTTGAGAGCAAGAAGCACGGTTATTCCATAAAACTGCCCGTTGAATTCAAGATGGAGGGCAGTGAAGACAAGACAACCGTGTGGGATTTCCAGCCCGGTTCGGCGCCCGCCGGTGCCGCACAGTCCGAACCCGCAACCAAAGAGGCGAAGAAGACGGGCTTGGGCGGTTTGATAAAGGGCGCAGCGGGCGGCCTCACGGGAAACGCGGGAAAAGCCGGGGCGGCGGACAAGGCCGCCCCCAAGCAGGAGCTTGAATCCGCACTTACCATCTCCGTCAACTGGGTGTGGATGCCGGATGTTTCCAGCGCCACCCTGTTTGAGACCAACAAGAAATCAGACCTGCAGAACATCCAATCGCCCGACCCGGACTACAAGGACCTGGTCGTGATGGACAAGAAGAACGGGTATTCCATTGAGGGCGGCAGCGCCTATTGGTACAAAGAGAAAGACAAGACGGACCCGTCTGCCATCCACCGCTGGCACATAAAAGCGTTCGGCAACAAGAGTTTCTACACAATTGGCCTCTGCGGCACATACAAACAATTCGAAAAATGGGGGCCTGTCTATGAACAGGTCATTAAGAGTTTTAAGTTGATACCGCTCGAAGGAAACAAATAGCGGCACATTCGTCCTGCCGAGAAATGCACCCTGTCCCGTGCAAGGGCGCAACTCCGCCGTTCATAACCTGTTCTCCCGTCAGTTCGCGAACGATACTGGCGACCGGCCGTCCGTCGACGTTGGCAGCTCGGACTCTTGACGGAAGGAGGATGGGCTTATGGGGAGGGGCACCGACCCGCGTGGAAAGGGCGGGGGCGGGAGAAGGTATAATGGGGAAACTTGTGTTGGCGCCTTAATGGAGAAGGCGCGGCCCATTGAATCGTTGGTCGAATCCACAGGAGGAGCAGGGAGTCCCATGGAACGAATTCTGAAAGCCGCATTGACCGTGATGATCACCGTTTGTGTTCAGGCCCTCGCCGCAGACAAAGCGCCGGAGTGGAAGACACTGGACATTCCGAAGGAAATCGTCACAAAACAGGAGCTCGTCAAGACTCCCGAGAGTTGGGCCTGCACAAATGAGGCGCATCCCAGCGCGCTGGCATCGGTATCCATCAGCGAGGGACCGCCCGAGGATGGGGCATCCCTGGTGTATGACAACGAGACCAAACACAAGGGCAAGACGCTTGCCACCTGGCAGTTTGACGCTGCGGCCAAAGATCGCTACTGGGTTTCCTGCACTTACTCCGGGACGGTGATTGTCCTCAAGAAGCAGCTTCCCGAGGGCATCAAAGAACTCCGGGTCTCCTATGACGTCGAAGTCAAGACGGACGGACTGCCCACGGTGGAGAAAGTCGAATATCGCTGAATGTCCGCAAGGACCTGAATCCGGCATTGACTGGAGCACAGGCTCCCGAATAGACTCTCCGCCGTCTTGCGGAGCAGCGGCAGTAAGCAGTAAAGGAGCAGTACCATGGGTTCGGAAGCGGTTGAAAGCCCCAGGGCGGAAAGCGCTTCCAACGGGCGCGTGGTTTCGGTGGATGTGCTGCGGGGCTTCGACATGTTCTGGATTGTCGGGGGTGCGGGGTTTGTGGAGGCCTTCCATGGTTTCGGGTCCAACCGCGTCAGCGCCTTCTTTGTGAATCAGCTTCAGCACCGGGACTGGGAAGGGTTTGTCTTCGAGGACTTCATCTTTCCGCTGTTTGTGTTCCTCATGGGCATGGCCGTGGTGTTCTCGGTGGGCAGGATTGTCGAGCAAGGGGGCATGGCGGGGGCCTATCGGCGCATCTTCCGACGTTCGGCGATTATGTTCGCGCTGGGCGTGCTGGTCAGCGCCAACTTTTCGCACGGACTGGACGGGGTGCGCCTGATGGGGGTGCTGCAGCGGTTGGCGCTGTGCTATCTGGCCACGGCGCTCCTGTTCTGCCATTTGAAACCCAAACAACTGATGCTT